>JAJEAQ010000333.1 GCA_022822685.1 Trichodesmium sp. jk18x7bins.61 | reverse complement strand
AAATCTCCTACTACTAATACCTTAACCTGAGAAAAATTTCTGAGTAGATTAAGAAGTCGAGGTTTAGCAGCTTGTAATTGAGCTAGAAATTCTGCATCTAATACCATAATATCAAATCTGGTTAAATAACCTTATACCAATTACCAAAACCTTTGCGATACTTGGATTTTATATATAAAATATTTTTATATTTTTCTAGCCAATCTCAAAAGTAAAATTATTTAAGGTAAAAATCGATCTAAAGCTGATTTTAAAGCTTCCAGCTCAACATCAATATCTCCATCTTCAGCAGCCCTAGAAATACAATCACTTAAGTGGTTATCCAAAATCATACGAGCAACTCGGTCTAAAGCACCACGAACTGCCGCTATTTGTATCAATATCTCAGGACATGGGCGACTATCTTTGATCATTGTTTTAACTCCTCTGACGTGCCCTTCAATTCTGGATAATCTATTCACCAGACGTTGTAGGGATTCTTCACTATGAACATGAGGATGAGCTGGAGAATGATGGTGATGTACAGAATTTGACTGTGGTTGACCTTGATTGTGAGATGGCTGATTTTTTTCTTGGTCAGATATGATCATAAAATTTCTAGTATAATATATTCCAGTAGGCGGTATTATAACACTAAACCTCCTAAGTTAATCAACTAAATTTTGATGCTATGAGATTGCTAAAATTCTGTCAAATAACTACCAAAATTATCTTTCAATTCTTGGCCATTGTTATTGCTTTTAGTTTGATGGTTGCTAGTCTACCTACACTACCAGTGGCAGCTTCAAGACTCTTTGATGGATTATCAAATTCTCAGTTAGTAGCCTTACAAATTTCACCAGAGAATACAAATACTAAAAGTAGTAATAGCTTTGTCACAAAAGCAGTAAATCGAGTTGGTTTAGCAGTAGTGAGACTTGATACAGAGCGTCTAGTTACTCGTCCAATCAGTCCGTTTTTTGATGACCCTTTTTTTGAACGTTTCTTTGGTAGAGATTTACCAATGCAACCTCCTTCAAAAGAAGTATTAAAAGGTCAAGGTTCAGGCTTTATTATTGACTCTAAAGGCGTAATTTTAACTAATGCTCATGTTGTCAATAAAGCTGACAAAGTGACTGTGACATTAAACGATGGTAGGCAGTTTATTGGGGAAGTAAAAGGAACTGATGAAGTCACAGATTTAGCAGTAGTTGAAGTTAAGACAAAAGGTGAAAATTTACCAGTAGCAGATTTAGGTGATTCTGACTCAGTGCAGGTAGGAGATTGGGCTATAGCAGTGGGAAATCCATTAGGATTTAATAACACTGTAACTTTAGGAATTATCAGTACTCTCAAACGCCCTAGTTCGGCAGTCGGAATTCCTGATAAAAGATTGGATTTTATTCAAACTGATGCAGCTATTAATCCAGGAAATTCTGGGGGGGCGTTGTTGAATGAAACAGGTGAGGTAATTGGGATTAATACAGCCATTAGAGCTGATGCTACAGGTATTGGTTTTGCTATTCCAATCAACAAGGCTAAAGAAATTAAAGATGTACTGGTTCGAGGAGAACAAGTACCTCATCCTTTTGTTGGTATTCAGATGATTACCTTGACACCAGAAATTGCTAAACAAAATAATAGCGATCGCTATTCGGATTTTACTTTGCCAGAGGAACAAGGAGTTTTAGTTACAAATGTTTTACCAGGCACTCCTGCTGAAAAAGCTGGTATTCGCAGAGGAGATGTAATTGTAGAAATTGACAACCAATCAATCGTGAGCGCTGAAGAATTACAGCGGAAAGTTGAAGCAGTTGGTGTTGGTTACGAATTGCAATTTAAAATCCTGCGAAATGGTAGAGAAAAACGGCTATTTGTTGTAACTAGACAAATGATTTCTTAGATCTGATTCATAAAGATATTCTCAAGAAGCTATCATCCAAATGTTGGGTAGTGGGAGCATCTGGCTCCCGGCCGTGAGGGACTCCCTCCTCCCCTAATCCCTATCCCCTACCCTCTATACAAGGTATCAAGCAACTACAAAGTTAACTAACTTTCCAGGTACTACAATCACCTTTTTAATTTCCTTACCTTCTAAATGACGCTTGGCTACCTCTGACTCTCGCGCTAATTTTTCCAAAGTTTCCTGATCTGCTTGCGCTGATACCTGAATAGTTCCTCTTGTCTTACCCTTAATCTGAATCACTAATGTGATTTCATCTACAACCAAAGCATCAGGATCAAACCTAGGCCAAGACTGGTTATGCACGGAACCAATATTACCTCCAACTTGCCACAACTCCTCAGTAATATGGGGGGCAAATGGTGCCAATAACAACAGTAAAGTCTCCAAACCTTCGGCATAAATAGGAGCATCTTTGCAACTCGCATCAGCCAGAGCATTACTCAACTTCATCATCTCAGAAACTGCAGTATTAAACTGATAATCTCCATCTAAATCTTCTGTCACTTCCTTAATAGCAGTATGCACCGCCCGTCGCAAATCTTTCTCTGCTTTACTTAACTCTTGACCAAACTTACTATCAATCCAACTCAAACCCTTCTCCAAATCATCCTTAGTCTCTTGCTGAGTTTCTGGGTGATTAAACTTAGCTTCTATTGCTGCTTTCACATCAACAGCAGCATAAACCTTAACCATATTTTTCAGTTTAACTGCCGACAGATTTTTGGTAATAGCAGTAATCAAATACCGTGACCATCCTAAATCTTTCAAATCTGCTTGGGTAATGCCACCGTTTTTGACTTTCAATTCACCCAATTTATGATTTGTGGCAAACTCCGTTACCAATAACCAGACTCGGTTGAGGAAACGAAACTGCCCTTGCACGTCAGCATCATCCCACTCTAAATCTTTTTCTGGCGGAGCTTTAAATAAAATAAACATCCTAGCTGTATCTGCCCCATATTTTGCCATCACATCTAAGGGATCAACACCGTTGTATTTAGATTTAGACATCTTCTCAAAGAAGACTTCCAATTTATCCCCAGTTTGAGGATCTTTCGGCTCTTCTGGATTGACTTCTGCCCAGGGAATATATTTACCAGTGACTGGATTTTTATAGCTGATACCTTGAACCATTCCTTGAGTTAACAGGCGTTGAAAGGGTTCGTCACAATTGACAATACAGCGAGAATCGCGCAACACTTTCGTCACAAATCGCGAATACAACAAATGCAAAATCGCATGCTCAATACCTCCCACATATTGATCCACTGGCATCCAGTCATTAACTATTTCTGAGTCAAATACTTGCTGTGCATTTTTAGCATCTGGATAACGCAAGTAATACCAAGATGAATCAATAAAAGTATCCATTGTATCAGTTTCTCGTTTTGCCGGAGTGCCACAACTTGGGCAAGCAACATTAATCCAGTCCTCTAACTTTGCCAATAGTGACGGGCCGCGACCATAAAATTCCACATTTTCCGGCAACATTACAGGCAAATCCTCATCTGGCACGGGTACAGTGCCACAGTTTGGACAATGAATAATCGGTATCGGTGCCCCCCAATAACGTTGTCTAGAAATCAACCAATCCCGCAAGCGATATTGTATGCGCCCTTCTCCATAACCTTTGTCTTCTGCTAATTCAATTATGGCTTTTTTAGCTGCGGTAGATTTTGTGCCATTAAATGAACCAGAGTTAACCATGATGCCAGGCTCTGTATAAGCTTCAGAGATATTCTGATCATCATTATCTGAATCATCTGGCACAATGACAATATTTATGGGTAAATCATATTGTTTAGCAAACTGGAAGTCGCGGACATCATGGGCGGGTACTCCCATAACTGCACCTGTACCATATTCATAGAGTACATAGTCGGCTATCCAAATGGGAACTTCTTGATTATTGAATGGGTTGATAGCTTTGCCACCAGTGGGAACGCCACGTTTAGGTTGATCTTCCGCGGTGCGATCTAATTCACTTTCGGCTGCTACTTCTTGAATGAAATTTTCGACAGTGGATTGTTGCTCTGGGGTTGTCAGCTTTGCTGTCAATGGATGTTCGGGAGCCAAGACAATGTAACTAACGCCGTAGACAGTATCAGGTCTGGTGGTAAAAACTCCAATTTTTTTATCCATACCGACTATGGGAAATTCCAGATAGGCACCAACAGATTTGCCAATCCAGTTAGCCTGCATGAGTTTAACTTTCTCTGGCCAACCAGGCAATTTATCTAGGTCGTTGAGGAGTTGTTCCGCGTAGTCGGTAATTTTGAAGAACCACTGGCGCAACATTTTGCGTTCAACTTTTGCCCCGGAACGCCAGGAACAACCTTCACTATCCACCTGTTCGTTGGCCAATACAGTTTGGTCAATGGGGTCCCAGTTAACAGCGGATTCTTTCTGGTAGGCTAAACCAGCTTGGAAGAATTGTAGGAATATCCATTGAGTCCAACGATAATATTCAGGGGAACAGGTGGCGACTTCTTTTTCCCAGTCGATGGAGAAGCCGAGCCGTTGTAGTTGCTCTTTCATTTGAGCAATATTTTGGTATGTCCATTTGGCGGGAGGAATGCCTCGGTCAATGGCTGCGTTTTCTGCTGGTAGTCCAAATGCGTCCCAACCCATGGGGTGCAGGACGCGATACCCTTGCATCCGCTTGAGTCTGGCAATCACATCCGTGATGCTATAGTTACGTACATGGCCCATATGTAAGTTTCCGGATGGGTATGGAAACATGGACAGAGCATAGAATTTAGGCTGATTCTTGTCTGTGGGGGTTTGATATTGCTTTTGTTCGGCCCAGGTTTTTTGCCACTTTTGTTCAATGGATGCAGGGTTGTATTTGGAGTCCACAGTTTTTCTCCGTGTATGCTATTCGTCTTAATTTTCTTGCTTATTTTTGCATATTCCCCAAACTCTGAGGATTATTGAATCTCTTATGCTACATCTGTAGTACAAGATGCACAGAAGAGCGATCGCTATGAAGTTGAAATTTATCGGAATTGACCTCAGGAGGCAAGCAGTTAGAAAAAATTGGTTTATGCTGTTGACAATAGAGGGTATCTATAAATAAAATATTAAGCCTTGATGTAGGATGGGTTAGGTGGGAAGAATTCCACACTAATGATAGGATATGTGCGGTTCGTTT
>JAJEAQ010000050.1 GCA_022822685.1 Trichodesmium sp. jk18x7bins.61 | reverse complement strand
TAGGTCTTTGAGTTTTCTGCGCTACAAATAATAGCCATTGAATAACAATTTGTTTTTTGAGCTCAGAAGTCTCACCATCAAACAATGGGCTTTGATAAAGCAAATTATTAATACTATTGGGATGCTCAATATTAACATCATCAGGGTCAATATCCTCTATTAATAACTCCTTAAAACTATGTAAACCATTTAAGAAGTTTTGAAACTTTTGACGAATTTGGAAACGATAATTATAAATAATATGAAGTTGAGAATCATCAAGCTCTATTAAATCACGATAAATCAGTTCTTTGACAGGATTTTCAAATATACTATCAGGAACTATTTTAGAACCAGAATCAAAATGAAAACCGCATCGAGGGCAAATAATTGTATATTTTTGAACTTTAAATCCACATTTAGGACAAACTTTACCGAACATGATATTATACCAAATTCAAAAAAGGTAGTTATGTTACTCTAGATTCGTACCATTAGAGGAAAGCATTGTAGCAATGTTTTATGAAATTGGTATGCTCCCCTCAACCCCTCTTAGAAAGGGGGTACTCAAGCAAATCATCCTTTGCTCTCCTCCATAAAAAAAGTACAGCATCTTCTACGATGATTTATTTCTAAATATTCAACTGAACATAATATAATTGTGAGTTAAAGTCAACCTTTCAAGTAAATCAATTATTTCACTTTGGCCGAGAATTTCATTGCTCGATCGCAGAACCGTAAATCTGCCAAAGCTGAATCGTATTATCCTGCGCCACAGTTACAAATTGTTGGCCATCTGGACTAAAAACTATTTCACCATAACCTCTGATACTCCTCAATAATTTTCCACTGCCAATATCCCATAAATTAATAGTACCATCCTTGCTGCTGCTAGCAAGCATTTTTCCATCTGGACTAATAGCGATCGCATTAATTGGCTGAGAATGTTTTTCTGACGTTTGAGAATTTGCTGCTGCTGTTGGTGCTGGATATGATATTTCTGGTAGTCGTATTATTGATGCTGCCATACTTTCTGTGTCTGACATTGCTTCGGAAGAAGTTTCAGATGCTGGTGTTTGAGAATTTGCATTATTTTCTGTTTCTGGGGTAGCTTGGGTGAGAGTTTCTTGAGTTTCGTTAATGGCCAAGCTAACGGTCTCTTGACTTTCTGTTGCAGAATTTTCGGGCACAACTGCATTCGCTCTAATTTATTGGTTTGTATCATAACCTTTGTCTGCTAAAAATTGACGTAAACTGGCAAAATATGCTTCGCGATCGCTATCTTGATATACCTTTTCTATTAATTTCCAGCCGTCTTCTTTTTGACCTAACATATATTGATTTGCTAAGTAAGCTGCCAAAACTCCTTTTACTTCTTGATTTTGACTGGAACGGCGATAAAATTCTAGCCAAAGTTCTGAGGCGTTGTTATTGATTTGTACTGGATATTCTCTGGTGACATCTAAAATTTCTCCTTGACGATAGCGCCAGATGCGGATGGGCAATACTGAATCATTTAGATTAGAAAATGCGTTGTTAAATCTACTATCAACACTTTTAAATTCTGGAATATTATCGTTATCTAAATCTGTGAGTCTATAATTAACATTTCCCCAAAAGTGGCGCAGCATACTATATTTATTTTGTGTTGGATCATAACGATAAATCAACGAATAAGTGCCTCCATCCAATGGAACGTCATTATTATTGATTGTTACTAAATCTACTAATATTTCTGATTCTCCGTTGCCGTCTAAGTCTAGTAACTGTACTTTGACAAATCTGCCGGCTAATATTTCCATAGCCGTGTCAGCTTCAGGATTATCTGCTAAAGATTTTACAGGTATCGGTTCACTGAAGATATTTTCTCCACTTCTGATAATTTTCAGACGTAAATTAGTAACTAAATCAGTACTATTTGCTTGATCATAAATAATTTCTGCCTGTAAATTACCATTCCCAAATCTTTCTACTATTCCTGGTGGCTCTGTATTTTCTGTGGCAGTTGGTGCTGGAATTTTTGGATTAGTGTTTGTTGTAGATTCTGTTGTTTTTGTACTGGTTTCCGGCAGATTTGCTGTGGTTGTTGATTGAGTACCTATGGAAATTCTGGCAATGTATTCTGAGGGAACTTGAGAAACAAATTCATTATTAGTTGTTTGAGTATTTGCAATAGCTTGGCAAAGAAAAACAGCTACATCGGAGCGAGTAGCGTCTTGAGTAGGATTAAATTTCCTCACATTGGGATAGTTCACAACAATACCTTTTTCTGTGGCGGCTGCAATAGCTTTTGTTGATGCTTCAGGAATTGCGTCTGCATCATCAAAAATTGTATTTAATTTCTGCTCTACAGATGTACTGGCTTTATAATTTAGCCCTCCAGTTAAAGCTGCTAAAACTTCCCATCGTTTAATCTTGAGAGTGGGGTTAAAAGTTCTGCCGATATATCCAGATAAAAAACCTATTTCATAAGATTTCTCAATTGCATCATAAGCCCAATAATCTTGAGGAACATCTACGAACTTAATCGGCTCGCGCACAAGTTTTGCATCTGGGAAAGCTTTCGTAACCATGGCAGCAAATTCGGCTCTAGTTACGGGAACATTGGGGCGAAAAGTTCCACTTTCATAGTCGCCAGATATAATTTTTTGGTCTAATAAATCTTGAATACAAGCTTTAGCCCAATGATTTTGAATATCTCCTAAGTTGGTTTGAGCAAGTGCTGATGTTATTTTTTGGCGTTCGAATAATTCGGGGAGAATTATGATATTTAATGCAACAATTAACGCCAGTATGGGATGCCAGTTATAAATTTTGATCATCAATAATTCCTCTACTACTTTTGAGTTCTGAAAATCAGCTTAAATATTGTCATGGGAATTGTTGAGGATTACCATCCAAGGAAATCCTTGACTAGAGATTGATAGTTTCTGATCTGAGTTAGTTTATTATGTTTTGACCAAAAAAATTAATAAAAGTAGTCAATATACAGGAGTCGGGAGAATAGTTGTTTTTATATTCTGTTTGGTTAAACACTTTTGAAGAAGATAGTGGGAGCTGAAGGTAGAGGGCAGCAATATCTCTTAACCACGCTATGCTCTAACTTATGGCGCCGCATCGCAACTACAAACCAATATTTTTGATGAGTAATGAGGGGGAAACAGCAGCTAAATACCTATTTTATTCGTTGTTTTTGTTTGCCACATTTGGCCTATATCAATAATTTTGTAGTTTTTTTCCAATAAAATGGGAATTATTTCTGCCACAATTTTTGCTACATCCTGACCACCATAATTTCCATCATGCAAAACAATGATGGAACCGTTATCGGTTTGCTGAATTACTCGGTTAACTACAACTGAAATTCCTGGTCTGACCCAATCTTCAGGTACTACACTCCACATGACAATTCGATATCCCCATTCTTGTAATAGTTTGAGAGTTGGAGGTATAAATAGACCATTGGGAGGACGAACATCACAAACTGATTTTGTTTCTAATCCACAAGCTTTATAAATAGAAAGCTGAGTTTTTTCTAAACTAGATTTAAGTTGATTAGGAGTTAGTTTAGGAAATGATATATGTTCATAACCATGTAAACCAATCCAATGACCTTTTTCATACACAGCTTTAACTATTTCTGGATAACGATCTACACAACTACCTAACCAAAAAAAGTTAGCTTTAATGTTGTACCGATTGAGAACTTCTAATAATTGGGGTGTATATTCTGGATGCGGTCCATCATCAAAGGTAAGAGTAATTTCTGATTTCTGTGTGTTCCCCAACCACAAACAGTCGGGAAAAATTGACTTTAAGATTGGATGTAAAATAGGAAATAAAGGTGCAAATGCCATATCTTGAGATTTTTTTATTCTTAATAAGATCATAAAAAACTGAGGCGATCGCAAACCTGCAACCAGATGGCAACTCAGTTCAGTTGCAGCTATTATATCATGTCTGGTTATACATTGATGATCAGTATAGCAGGGGAGTAGGGGGAGTGAGCCAGAAAGTTGAAGACATCTTCTCTTTTCTTCTACTCTCGAGAAATTCAATTTAGGCCCTATATTGAATCTGGGGGCTGTGCGGGGAATTAAGTTCAACTCTTTAAGAAATTGTCCTAACCAAAGCGGAAGTTGCGATCGCTCAATAAAATTTCACCAGTAATAGGATCGACAACATTCTCAACAATAGCAATTGTTAATCCCAAACCAGTACGACTAACAATACTTAAATTAAGGTCTCCCGGTACTACAATAAAGCTATAGGGCTGTACAGTGTCGCTAACTTCTTTACCCAACTGAATAATGTCAGCATTAGGATCAAAATTTTGGATAGTAGTAAAATTCTTAGTATTAATACTACCATAGATATCTCTACCGGATACGCCCAAGACAAAGATATCGGTACATCACCTCCAAGAAAGGTGTCAGAGCCAGTTCCACCGTCACCAGCTACATCAGTTTCATAAATGCGATTGCCTTGAGCATCTAGAGTGACAGATACTCCGAGCAAGTCTACTACTCCTCCTGGTACGCCCACAGGTGATTCTGGAAGAAAATCGCTGCCAATGCTGCCAGTAAAAGCAACTTCTCGCTGTTCAAATTGCCAAAATTGAAGATAATGATCAAAGCCAGAATTGAAAAAACCATTATTAACTGCTTCTGCAACAGTAGGGTTTTCTAGTAAGTATTCATTTTCAAAGAATGACATAGTTTCCTCCAGTTCAACTAAATACCTGGATCGTAGACTTTGCAGTTTAGAAAAAGGTTCAAATATGTTTTAGTAGATTGGGTAGGTTGGGTGAAGCGGTAGCGCAACCCAACAAATCCTTGGCGTTGCATATTTGCGGGATGAATTGTAGTACCTTTTCCCGGTAGTCCTGTATAGTAATGGTAAATCAAGGCTAAAACGCTTACTGTACCGTTACTAAAACAATTACAATACACCACTACCAAAGGTTTTTCCTGGTGACGCTCGCTTAATCTTGAGGTAATATGATCGCAAACTCAGTTCCTTTTCCTAATTCTGCAGTACAAGTAATTTGGCCTCCATGTTTTTCTTCTACAATCTGTCGAGAAATTGATCAACCTAAACCTGTTCCTTTGCCGACTACCTTTGTGGTAAATAAATGGTTGAATATTTTCTCTTTAACTTCCTCCCTCATACCCAAACCATTATCTGCTATGGGAACAATTGCTGCTTGTTTTTCTGAGTCTATTGCTGTAGCGCTCATAATCTGATTAGGTGCTGCTTGAATCTCATCAAAAATTTTCCCCACATTACTTTCTTCTAAAGCATCAATCGCATTAACAATCAGATTCATAAATACTTGATTTAGTTGCCCCGGATAACAATTAATTTCTGGTAAATTTCCATAGTTCTTCACTACTTCTATTTCTGGGCGTTTTTGATTGGCTTTGAGTCGGTGTGCCAGAATTAATAAAGTGCTGTTAATTCCCCCATACAGATTAAAAGGCACTTTTGTTATGGTATCCTCACGAGAAAATGTTCTCATCGACTTGCTAATTTTGGCAATCCGCTCGACTCCTTTTTTCATCGCATCAATCATTTTGGACAAATCTGCTATCAGGTAATCTAATTCTATCTCCTCAATTGTCTTAATAATTTCTTCACTAGGGGTGCTAAATTCTGCTTGATACAGCTGTAAAAGTTTGATTAAATCTTGGATATAATTGTCAGCATAAATTAAATTGCCTGAAATGAATCCAACAGGATTGTTGATTTCATGGGCGACTCCTGCTGCTAGTTCTCCAATAGATGCCATTTTTTCACTTTGCACCAGTTGCAGCTCTGTTTTTTCTAATTGTTGGGCGTAATTCCAAGATTCTCGATGGAGTCTGGCGTTTTCTAGGGAAATTGCGGCTTGAGATGTGAGAATGTTTAGCAGGGAGAGTCGCTCGGTGGTAAATGCTGTAATGGTTAGACTATTTTCTAGATACAGGATACCGATGAGTTTTCCTTGGTTAAGGAGTGGAGTACAAAGTATGCTCTTGGGTTGCTGCTGAATTAGGCAGGTATCGGCAGCAAATTTGGTGTCAGCGATGACGTCATTAATTACTAGAGGTTGTTCAGTGTGCCATACAATGTTGATAATGCTGATGGGCAGTTATGAGGTAGACTCTAAGGGGAGCGATCGCCCTATGGCAGCTATTTGAATATTGTCTGTATCTTCAGCAGCATCGGCAATGGCAACTATCTTTAAATTCCCTTCTGTGGGCATTAGTATGGCGCTTTTAGTTGCTCCGGCATTTTCCATCACCACCTCTATTAACTTAGAAAGCAATTTTTCTAAGTCTATTTCTCCAGAAAGCAGTTGAGAGGCTTCGATAGCGGCAGAGAAATCCAACAATGCTGAAGCGCTCTGATAACTAGAGGTAATCTTTTTTGTTGTTGACTGAGTGATGGTAGTGCTAGAAGTAAGGCTGATATTTTGGCGATTGAGAATGGGAGCTAATAATAGAGGATAACATCTTTCTAAATCATCTGTTTTGGCTTTGGCTCCCCAACGGGCGTAGGCATAGTAAGCATCAGTGAGATAGACTTGGGCGATTTTTTCTTGGCCCCATTCGAGATAGAATTTGGCTGCGAGTTCGTAGACGAGAGCTTCTTCTTGAAGATACTCGCTTTCTTTAACTCCAGCTATGGCGCGATCGTATAGTTCCATTGCATCCAGGTTTTGGCCTAGAATGCGATGCTGCTCGGCTTCGACAAGATCGTATTTGTGTTGAAAATTGGCAGGAGAAAACTCAGCCCAGATTTTTAATTGGCTTTGATTTTCAGATACACGCTCGCTATCTTTCCAGGTAAATTTTTCCTGCGCCAATAATGCCTGGCTGTAATAAAAATTATGTTCTGATACATAAAGAGTTCCCATGACAGCTTGTCGATACTGCACACCTTTTTCTCCAGCCTCCACAGCTTTTTGATGCTCTCCAAATAAATAAGCAAGTCGAGTTTTAGCTTCATAAAAGCAGAGTACCAAAAAAACAATATTATTTTGTAACCATTGAGATAAAACATTTTCTCCATCTAATACTAAACCCTGAAGAGTCTGTGGTTTGTCAGTTTTTTCCGAGCAGATTGGCTACAACTTGCTGATTTATCCGCAGAAAGCCTGCGTGAAATTCGTATTTGGCTTTAACAATTGTGAGCAGATAGCGTTCTTGAGCTTCAGACACTAAATTTAATCGACTGCCACTGTAGAAAAGGTAGTTACAATAATGAACAGCAGCATAGAAAGCATATTCTACATCTCCATTATCGAATCCGCTTTGAATGGCTTCGGGGAGAGCCGCGGTTGCATTCTGAAGTGGCTCTTTCCAGGGCAGAATAAAAACATTAAACATATTGCTGACTTTAGCTACAAAACTGCGGGCGTTGAATTTATCTAAGAGTTGTATGGAGAGCTTATCAAGCTCGTATCCCGCTTCAATCTCTCCACTCCATCCACATAAAAGCGCTCCATACCAACCGGAAGCTGAAGCAGCTAGAGGAGAATGAATGACCATATTTCATGCAGTGTCGAACAGTATGAATAGCAATCATCGGATAGAGGGTGGGATTAGCAATATAGGCAGCAGAACTTGTATTAGTCAGAATCCGAATTGCTGCTAGTTTTTCTGCGTCATTAACTGCTTCAAGATGCACAAGATTGGCAATTTTTTCCGTTGGTAAGGCAATCTATTGACGGAGTGATTGAATTTCAGCTTGAATTTATTCTGGCTCTGTGGGTAACTTGACGCCGAGGAGAGAGAACTTTAAGAGCCAGGGAAATCGCCTCGTTCATTTGATTTTGATTAATTTAAAAGAGAATTTGTAATTCAAAAACTTTGACACGCTCAAGTAAAATTCTGGCTTGATTCAAAGTTTTTTGAGATAGTTGCCCAGCAATTTGTAAGTTATGATTAAAATATTCGGCTTCAATGGTTGCGATCGCCAATGCCAAACGGAGAGAATAATTCTTTTCCCAACTGTCTTCGTCTAGAAATACTCTTCCAGCATAACAATAGCGACGACTTGTTTCATAAGCAACAGCAGTCTTAGCTTTTTGACTTGCTTGGAAATTTAATTGTGCAATCTGAGCGCGTTCATCTGGCTCGATGATTAAATCACCTCCGATATTGAGATGATTAACAATGCTAAAGAACTGATTTTATAGCTCGCTCTCTGGTAGATGTTGCCAAAGTTGACGACCGATTTTGAGATTGGTTGCTTGTTTTTGATTTGATGAAATTAGAGCATAAGCTGCTTGTTGAACGCGAGCATGTAAAAACTGATAACTAACCACAATATTATCAACACTCTCCTCCTCTGGCTCATCTCCCTGAAAAACTTATAAATCTCGCTCTCAGGAATCACAAAGCCTTCTTGTAATCCTGGCCATAAATCCTTTGCCACCTCCTCTTGAGTTTTGTCACAGACTACTGTCAATGTTGCCAATTCAAAGCGATTGCCAATGCCGGCAGCTAGTTGCAAAACCGCCTGTGTTGATTCTGGCAATTTCCGCAAGCGCCCCACCATAAACTCTACTACATTGTCTGTTAGTGTCAATTTTCGTACTTGTGTCAAATCGCACTGCCAATATCCGGTTTGAGCCTCAAATCTAATGTAGCCATCAACCCCTGCAAAAACTGAGTTGTAAAGAATGGATTTCCTTGAGTTTTTTGATAAATTAACTGGGATAAGGGCGTGGCAGTTTCCACTGAGCAGAGCAACGTATCAGCAACTAAAAGGATAATATCTACCGCACTCAGAGGAGCGAGAATTAATTTGTTAATCTTTGCACCTTGTTTCTGAATTTCATCCAGAGTCAACGTCAACGGATGGGCTGCTGGAAATACTTCATTATCTCGATAGGCTTCCAACATCAGCAAATAACCAGCCTCTGATTCATTCATTAATAATTTCAGCAGACTTAATGAAGTCGAATCTGCCCACTGTAAATCACCCAGAAAGATTGTCAGAGGATACCCTTTGGCAGTGAACACGCGCACGAACTTACCAAATAGCGAATTGAAGCGATTCTGGGTTGCACTACTTGAAAGCTCAGGAACTGATGGTTGTTGGCCTACAATTCCTTCAAGTTCGGGAATCACATCAATAATAACTTGGGCATTGCTTCCCAGAGCATTGAGAATTTTCGTTTTCCACTTAGCTAAATCTACAGCCGATTCACTCAGCAATTGCCCCATCAATTCTCGGAAGGCTTCCACAAAAGCCCAGAAGGGAATATTGGGATTGAATTGGTCAAATTTCCCTTTAATAAAATACCCACGCTGTCGCACTATGGGCTTATGCACTTCGTTCACTACTGCAGTTTTACCAATGCCTGAAAATTATGCTACCAGCATCATTTATGTTGCCCCCATGGCTACGCGCTCAAAGGCATTGAGTAAAATTTGCACTTCACTTTTTCTGCCGTAGAGCTTTTCTGGAATGGTGAAGCGATCGCTGATATCCCTACTACCTAGTTTAAACTTTGTTATCTGGCGAAGGTTTTCCCACTGCTGTCTACACTGACTCAAGTCGTGCTCGATTCCTTTAGTACTCTGATACCGCTATTCTGCATTCTTCCCCATCAGTTTCATGACTATCTCTGATAGTACTAAAGGTATTTCTGGTTTGATTACATGAGGCGGCACTGCTTTTCTAGCGATGTGACAGTGGACTAATTCCATGGATTCCTCAGATACAAAAGGTAGTTGCCCAGTTAATAGTTGGTAGAATGTCACACCTAGAGAATAAAAGTCGCTACGATAGTCTATCCCCCGATTCATCCTTCCAGTTTGTTCGGGAGATATGTAGGCTGAAGCGCCTTCAAGAATGTTGGGATGTTGTAGTTGTTCAGTTTCTCTCGGTAGTAGAGATGCTATACCGAAATCCATTAAATAAATTTCTTGAGTTTTTGGATTGATGAGGATGTTTGCTGGTTTGATATCTTTATGAATGATGCGATTGTGATATAGTCCATTGAGGATTTGACACATCGCGATCGCTACTGGGAAAAACTCTTCTAAACTTAAACAGCCCTAAGAAATATATTCTGACAGAGAAACGCCCCCTACATCTACCATCACCAATACATAACTATTGCCTAATTTTTCCAGGGCAATAGGTTTAACAACTGTAGGTAAATCTAGGTTTTTGGTGAGCAGATATTGGTGGCGAAACTTTACCAATTCACTCATGGTAGGATATTCTGGGCGCAGTTTTTTGAGTATCACTGGTTGAGAGTTGTCGATTTTAATTCCTCGGTACACCAGAGTGCGACTACTTTCATAAATCAGCTGAGTGATTTTGTACCCTGCTATATAAATCTTCTTATTTTATATTAAATTTATTACCTCCTGCTCATTATAACAAATCCGGCGATCGCTAAAGATTGACTAAAACTTAAATTAGTCCTATTTACACAACTTAATTCAATAAAATAGAGTTTATAACTACCATATTAACATCATATTTAACACAAATCCTAACAAAACATCCTCACCCGATAATGTGGCAGGAGAGTCTAAAATTTCCACATCTTGACTAAGACGGTAAATTTCTACTTGTGCAGATTTACGATTAATTAACCATCCTAACCGCGCCCCATTTTCTTGATATTCTTTCATTTTGGCTTGAGTCTCCAACAAACTATCAGAAGGTGACATTAATTCCACCACAAAATCAGGGCAAAGAGGTAAAAATTTAGTTTTTTGTTGTGGAGTCAGAGCATTCCATCGTTCAATTTTAACCCAGGAAGCATCGGGAGAGCGATTTGCACCATTGGGTAGTTTAAATCCTGTGGAAGAATCGAAAACTTTGCCTAACTTATTTTGTTCATTCCAAATCCAAAGTTTAGCAGTTAATCCCGCATTAGAGTTTCCAGTTTCTCCCCCAGTAGGTGACATAATGATTAAATCTCCCCTAGCATTACGTTCAAATTTTAAATCTTGGTTTTTTTGACAGAGCTGAAAAAAAATTTCGTCTGTCAGTTCAATCACTGAATTTAAGTTGAGCGTTAAATTGGCCATGATTTGTTAATAATTTTCCTTTTTTCAACATTACAGTAAATAACATTATAGGCAATAGATCATATCTCGGGTTGATAGTGATCGCCCAGAGTTATTTTTGATACTATGTCTGGTAGAAAACTTATAAGAGAACTTAGTAGTTGCGTTCGCGTTATAGTTATAGGGGCGAAGACAGCGCAACTACGAACGAGTAAGAGACTCCTACTACCCAACAATTGCATCTTGATAGATCGCTAGATGCCCAAAAAATCTTTATTATCAACACTAATTTTTTTGTTTTACTTCCACCCATAAACCAGAATATTATTGAAATTAACAGTATCAATTTCAATCTTTTCTAGAGAATTTGCTAACTTGAAGTCGTCAGTTAATACTAAATATTTTCCTTCTGCTCTGCTAACAATTCCAGTATCAGTAAAACCAAATTTAGTAAACTTTTCTACCTGAGTTGCAGTTCTGCTTTCAACATAAAATTCATCCTATTCATTCACGGCTTTGGCCAAATAATCTAGAGATTGAGAGCGTTCTGGTTCACTCAGTTAATTAATTCAACTATTAACTTCAGTCAGAATATTAGGAGTAACAACAATTTTAGATAAATATGATAAAATTTACGCTAATAAATCGTAGTCTTCTGGTAATTTTTTTCGGTACGATTAAATTTTGAAATCTGCTCTCGATTAACTGAACCCACAAACAACAAAAGTAGAGTATTTGTATCGACTATAATTCCTTTTTGTTTCTACTTAACAAATAGTTTGCGAATATAATCTATCATAATTATTCGCGAATTTTCATTGATTCAACTTCGCCTGTTTCTGCATTGAGTTTAAAAAATTTATACTCCCTCTCTTTTTTTAAAGAAAAAATTTTCTTCTTCTTGTCTAGCAGTAATAAATCCTAGTATAATCAACCAAAATTTTCTATCCTCTGATAATTCAACTTCTTATAGCCTTAAGTCTTTAATTTTCTATTCAAATCAACCTTGAAAATAGTTCAAATAATTACTAGCATTAAAAACAGCATTCTTAACGTCAATTATATTTTTTTTGCAGGATTTTCCATAATTTTAACTCCTTGGTTTAATTGTTTTTTTATGGGAAGCGATCGCGTAACTCGAAACAGAGTTTGAGTGTCAAGTATAACGGAGTTCTATTTCCTTAAATATACTCCACCCTACCCATCATTTCTTCTTTCGAGATTTACCCCCTAAAACACCAGGGATAATCTCAATATATTCTGCAATTACCGGTTGCATAGACATTTTTTAATAATGTTTCACTTTTATTGATTTCTTCTCTAAGAGAGCATAATTTCAGTATCAACATCATCAGGTAATATCATTTTCAGTTAATACTTAATCATTAAGCTCATAGTTGCGATACTAAACAAGATGGAACTTTAGAATAAATCCTAAAACAACCTCTCAACTATACCTGCACTGTTACTGTTAGTCATTAGAATTGAAAGAGTTGTGAGGAATAGACTCTAAATTGAGAGGTAGGGCAAACAAATCCCTGCCTACTCTACAAATAGTGTTCTCGTACTTCAAATTTTTGGCTACTTTGTAAGACATTTATTACCGATGATTGCCCATATCCAAAGATATATAGAATATCTTGAGCACGAGTCATGGCAACATATAATCTTCTACAACTTAGAGCTTCTTCTTCTGAATCAATAGGCGTATTAAATCTCCACGCTTGAACCCATAAAATTAAAACAACTCTAAATTCTAACCCCAAAGTATTTAACTGACTGATGAGTCTAATACCTCGGCATTCTTTATATTGTTTTTGTGTTTGTCTACTCTCTGAAACCAAGTAATTTTCCCGCCCTAAAGTTTGTAACTCATTGCATAATTTATATAACATATTTGCATAGTGTTCTGGGTAAACAACTGTTATTTCACTTGTAGTCAAACCAGAATAACACAGTTCCTTAATGATTTGAATAACAGTTTCAATCTCTCTTTCTTCTGTAGGTAAAATGTAAAGAATGAGATCACTACCATTTCGGGTATATGTATGAGGTTCAATAATTGGGAATGCTAAGTCATAATTAAAGTATAGGAAAGATGATTTACTAGAGTCAAAGCAGCTTCTAGTATTTCTTGAGTATTATGGTAGTTTTTTTTTATCAAGGTTGTATTTCTCATTTGTTGTTCGTCCAACTGCTTCTATTCCTATAGATTTCCAAGTAACGCCACGTCGTTTATAGAGGCTTTGATTACCATTTGAAACAATTGATAATTCACCGTTTTCTGGATCCTTTAATGCTTTGACGCCAGCTTTCAACCAACTTGAAAAGAATGTTTGTGCTTCATCCATTAAAACTGCATCCCACTTTCTCGACTCAGATATTTTGTTTAGTTTTTTCATGAGCATTGATGGCAAAATTTCCTCATCATAATAATCTACTGAAAACCCAGAGATAGCACTGGGTGGTCTAACCAAAGAATATGTCCACTCCTGAAATAAAAAAATATTGATTTTTATTTGATAATTTATAGTACGATTTCCGTTGTCTAAAAATGACCTCAAATAAGCAACTATACTGGGGTTATAACAAAGAATTAAAATGCGATAATCGTCAGGAGTATTATTCGCTAATAACTTAGCGCGAGCTAATAAAATTAAAGTTTTTCCAGAACCAGCAACTCCATAAACAATCCTATGACCAGTTCCAATTATTTTAACTATACACTCTTGACGATAATCTAAAGTCTTAATTACTTGAGCATCATTATTTTTATAAGTAATGTCTATATTTTGAACGGCTATTTCTGGAAAAATGATCCCCTTAATTGTTTGAATTTGTTCATCCGTAAGCTGTGGAATAATAGAGTAATTAATAAATATTTTTTGAGATAATTTAATAATACTTCTTCATGGCAAGTTCTCCACTTATCCAATTCATCTTTGTAGACTACTGTGAGCTGATTAAGCAGTTATGATAAATTACTTTGCTCTACTCTTCTTTTGTAATATTTGACATGACTACCGCAGTATCCACAGGAAAAGCTAATTCCTGTTGAGTATTTGCTTTTAAGTTATTATTGAGAAGTATAGGATAAGTCTTTAGTTTATCTATATATTGATTCAAAAGTTTTTTGTTACTATGATTGGAGATGTGTAGTTTGGAGAACGCTTACGAGTCCGTCTTTCTGGTCTTTGAATTGCTAAATTTTCCTGACTACTTTTTCTATTTGTTTCTTTTTTTGTCTTTGATATGAAGAATATCACCCTCTAAAGCAGATATTTGATGACAAAAAAATTACATGATGTGATTAAAAGCAATCCAAAATTTGGAGATATTATGAGAAAACCTGAATAAGGTGATTTACCATCAATACTCCGTTCATACCAAACAAAAAAAACTTATTTGATAGATGATTTTGCAGTAGCTTATATAACTTTCGTCACTGTGCTGCACCAGGGCGATCGTGCCAGGAACCATTAAAGCCATATCTATACAGGATTGGTTACAAATTTAGATTTATAAACAAGGGCAGACACAATGCCTGCCCCTAGATTATAACTCGATCCGAAATCTACTACTCTATCTCTTCAATGGGATCCTCTACTTGCTGAGACAACTGATGCAACTGCTCCAAATTGCTCTCACTCGTCTCTCAATAATTGTTCAATTCACTTCCAACAGTATATTTATCATCTTGCGGAAATATTTTTAGGAATTTTCTTGATTTGAGTATTTCATCCGGTATTGAGGTTAGCGATCGCTCAACTATCAACCCTCCCATTGTGCTATTCTAATATTGTTTCAATTTCCTTTAGTATTTCAGCTAAAAAAGGAGCATCTGATTAAACAACATTATCCTCACTTCCATCATGTTTATGATTGAGAAAAGTCACAAGATTTAATTTTCGGTGGTGTTCGGTATTATCATAACGAAAAACTAGATTACTCCCTGAGTCCATATATTAATAACTATACATTTTTTCTCTCAATGGATATTTATACATAAACAAATTCTCGAAAATGTAGCAAGGAATTATCTTTAAAACTTATATTGCCTCTGATAAAACCTTCATACATTCCTCTTTTATATTGTTCAATATTCGATGATTGTACTATTAATGATGATTCAAATCATAGCTTAATTTATTGAAAATAATCTTCAATCAACAAAATCAATTTCCTCTATGGAATCTTTTGTTTGTTGTAAATGTGCTAGCATTCGAGATTCTCCAATCCATTCATCAAAGTTAAAGCTATGGGATAATTCATCATTATTAAAGCGGGTGATAAATTCCTCTGTCGATAATTGATATTTAGTTTCAAGTTCCTGAAGGCATTCTTCTGTCCTTTTAATTCTTATTTTCACGCTCTGTAATCTTTCCGACAAAGCACTTTGAATAATTCGTCTGGGGGGAATCTGGATCTTTTGACCTTAGTTTGAGTTCAGCCATCATCTTTGTTGAAATTTTTAGTTATAGATTGCTTCAAATTGTAGCGTTTTTATACAGAAAACAAAACTTGATAAATGAAATACTGAAATAGCCTTCAGCAGTCAGTATTAATCCCGCAATAGAGCAATAAAAC
>JAJEAQ010000297.1 GCA_022822685.1 Trichodesmium sp. jk18x7bins.61 | reverse complement strand
CCTAGGTTCTCGACATATATTCCTAGGTGTTCTGAAAGGGTTGAGGAGTTCCCAAGTACCTTGATTGCGACTGTCTTGAGGTGGGGTAAAATCTCCCGGGGGATTCTGTCTGGTTGTCCATACAAGAGGCATTATTCCTGTATCCATTGCTCCTCTATCCTTATGGAGCTACATTCCTTAGCTACCTTTGGAATGGTTTAACGTTACGTGAGTTTTATTACCTTTTTGTTCATCCACCTGTCAATCTTTGCTTGCAGTATTACTCTTGGTAGTTAGAGCTTTTCCCGCTCTTTTCCCCGTCAGGGATTGATGTTCAGTCTCTACCCTAAGTCCTCTGCTGTCAACCTGACAATTAGGCGGAGGGAATTTCACCCACAAGGTTACTTGAGTTATCCACTAACTGAAGTTATTGGCTTCATGTATGTTAGGGACGACCATTTATATCCTAATAATTAGGTTGAGTGGCCAACGATTCGCACATTGCCAGGGGTATCAGCAGTATACTAAAGTATTGCACCAGCCCTGAAAAAACTTAAATAAAAGCTTTTGATTTGTTGTTTCAAGAATGAGCTAAACACTCAATTTAAATTAAGAATATACAAAGCAAATAATTGCTGTTTTCCCAAAATTCAACTAATATATTTGGGAGAAAAAAACTCCAAAAATAGAAGTTATTATAGCTAATCTTTATAAAAATTAGAACTAGAAATCTCACAGAAGTAATATCTGGAACACCTTTTACTAATTTTTCAATAAAATTTGATATTTTTTAATGTTTAGAGTAGGCAAGCGATCGCTATCCTACTCAACTAATAGCTGATTTTTCTCTATCTTTAAACAACAAATAATTATGCATTCAAATATTCCTAATAGCTGGTTTCGTGTTGCCAGAAGTGAAGAATTATCTGCCCACGGAGTCATACCACTTCATTACTTTGGAAAAGAATTTGTACTCTTTCGTACAGCAGATGGCCAACCGCACATTTTAGACGCTTACTGCCCCCACTTAGGTGCTCATTTGGCATACGGAGGCCGAATTGAAGGCCAAACCATTAGATGTCCTTACCACGGTTGGTTCTGGGACACAAATGGACATTGTGCTAACATACCCTATCCAAACAAAACCAAACCTAAAGCTAAAATACAAACCAGGCCTGTTTTAGAAGTTAATGGTTTAATCATGATGTACTACCATGATCAAGGAAAACTACCTGACTGGGAAGTACCTCAAATACTTGAACTCAATTCACTGGAATGGACTGCTCTGCGTTTAGTCAAGCAGTGGAAAGTACGCACTACCCTTCAAAATTATATGGATAACAGCCTAGATGTATCCCACTTATCGAATTTGCACAGTCGTACTTTCAACAGTGCTCATAGTCATGGAGTTCAAATTGACGGACCAATTTTAACTCACAGAATGTCTCAAAAATATAATTTATCTTCTTTGGCAGCAGGAAAATTAGTATTAGAAGATGGCTCAGTTACTACTATTTATTATGGACCTGCTTATGATGTAAGTTTTTACTGGACAGAAGGAAAATTAAAACTCGGTTTATTAACTATTTTCACAGGAACACCCATAGACACAGAGTATCTTGATATTTCAATATTCTACAGTGTGAAGAAAGTTCTGCCTTTCCCTTTGAGCTTGATCTTAAATAGGATGTTAAAACAAGATGTTTTAGAAACTTTTGAACAAGATGTGAATATTTTAGAGAATAAAACTGATATTAATAATCCAGTTTTATATAAAGAGGATGGCCCATTACTTCAGTCTCGACATTGGGCAAGTCAATTCTACTCAGAAAATTCAGTGTAGGTAGATCACTAGATTTGACCGCAACTCAAGTCCAAACTTTGATTAGAACAGCAGTGCGTTTGATATGTTAGGCAAGTTAAGCGTTGCGAACGCTCCACAGCCTCCCCAATTCTGCCCAGCAAGTATGACAACGCTTCTCACGGCTGTAGCTATCCTCCTGCACTTTTTTGCTATGCTTGCCTTTGTAGGGTACATTATTCGGCTGATAACGATTCCTCAACGCAGCCTTGAGATCACCCACAGGATTTCTGGGATGTGCTTCCTTGAATGCTTGGATGGTTTTGTCCAGGTGGTGCAAATTCATCTTCACATCGTACTGAGCCACCCCCCACTTTATCCTCAGGGCTTCGACTTTTCCTTAATATGGTTGTTTAAACTTTATGCTAGTGAAGTCTACTCAAATTTTTTCTTGACTACGCGATCGCCTTAACATCTCCAAAGCTTCAATAACAATCTCTGACTTAGTTTTACCAGTTTCAGCAGATTCGTCAGTTAGCCAATTGAATATGTCCTCGTAGACTCTAATCGCTATTTTTTTATTTCTAGGTTGCTCATATTTAGATATAAAATTACCGTTCTCATCAAAATCAACGCCTCTGTACCCTTGTGACTTAAACATAAATTACCCCCTATATCGATCCACATTTTGCGCTCCGTGTTCCACTAAAACACGATCATAGATCGGATCAGATCGTCAACACTAAAAATAAGTGATTTGATTTGATATTTGTCTATTGGTTTTGATTTTTACATATATTTTAGCGAGTCTGTCACGCTATATTGATTTTAAATAAATTATGCCTTTTATATTAATAATATTACTAACACTTTTTATAGCGTGACATGCACCCTATCATATAAATATGGGCGGTAAGCAACTGCTGCCAGTGTTCGCAGCACTGACAACAGTCTAGCCCCTAAGTAAATACGACTTACTTTGAGGATACATCCATTATGTCAAAAACAAAAATCAGTTTCAATGAAGGTGACGCTAAAATCAAAATCACTTTCATTCAAGCAGGAAATAAACTTATTTGACAAGCTAAAGTACATAAGTGCAATTTGTCATCGTCATAATATAGTTTCTGATGATGCAGTGAATGATATCGAAAAAATTGAAATAAACAATAGTGAAATTCAATTTTTTCAATTAACTTTAAATGAACAATTAGAACTTTGTTCAATTTTAATCAAGTCAATTAAAGGGTAAATAAATCAAAGCCTATCACATAGCTAGTAGGCTTTTATTTATTGTCTTAAAATTTAAAAATTGGTGTTTATTTTAATAACTCAGGATAATCTTTCTTGATTGACTAAAAAATGTGTAGTACTGTTTCTAATTTATCTTGTCATTTTAATTCTTTATGTTGTATATCTCCTTGAGCTTCATGTTGAAAATCAATATGATACTGATTAACATCTATTGTATCTACAGATGTTAAATCTGAAACAAGTCGTTACTGGTATGGAAGCTTTTTATGCGAGAAGTCGAGCAA
The DNA here is from genome assembly GCA_022822685.1 of Trichodesmium sp. jk18x7bins.61. Taxonomy (GTDB): domain Bacteria; phylum Cyanobacteriota; class Cyanobacteriia; order Cyanobacteriales; family Microcoleaceae; genus JAJEAQ01. The sequence goes on along the minus strand of JAJEAQ010000297.1, from coordinate 1,162 downwards.
GACTTTGTAGAAAATTTTCATCCCAGAATGGGTGAGTTAATGTTGAAGTTAGCTGAAAGTAGAGATAATGTCCGTTCTTCTTTAGAAGAAAAAGGATATATTTGACAATTTGATAAAAACTTCAGTGATGAATCAGTTTTAGGAGTAGATGCTGCTACAGCGTTTTGTGATTATGGAGAAATATCTACAGCCCTTACAACAGGAGTAGTTTCTTTTATTTACGAAGACATTAAACCAGTCTACAAATATAAAGCTATCTACGGCACATCAAGTGAAACATTTTCCAGAGCTATTAATTACTTAAGATGTTGGTCTGAACTAGCAGCGCTAGACTATGCAATCAAACAAAACACCAGGGTTTTATACGATGGTAGCTTTACCAGTATTAACTTTGAAATTTGTAAGTGGGCTGCTGTCATGCCCAAAGAAGGAGATTTTTCCCATGATTTTGTCGAATCAGAATTATTGAATGAAATCTTTATGGAAACTATTAAGAGTAAAAATTATTATTGGTTTCCAGTGTTTGGAGAGCAAAAATTAAACAAAGTCATTGCTGTAGGGAAAAGAGGAGTTAGTAAGTTTTATGTCAATCTCATCAAAGAGTTTGAATTAGAAGAGACGGCATTTTTGCCATCTGATAAATATTTATTAGGATTAGTCCTCAAGGCTGATGAGTATACACTTCCATTATCGTATGAGAAAATATTTAAAGATTCCCATGGTTCAAAAGTTAGCGGATATGGAGAACCAGCTTTAAAATCTGGTGAGAGTTTTAATGAATGTCGCCAAAATGTATAAATGACACACAAAAGCCTTAGAATTGTTCATTTTAGACCTTGGCCTTGGAGTCCTGTTTTCAAGATAGAGTACAATACAAAACTCGTTTCTGTCGAAGAAGTTTTGAGTATTGTTAAAAGTCAAACAAGAAGCCATTTAGTACTAGAGCCTATGGCTTTATATATGGCAGATTTATTAGCAAAACAAACTCAATCTGTGATCAAGTTTTATGGCGACATTAATTCTCGTCATTATCCACAATTGTTTTCTGCATATAGAACTTCAAAAAGGTAGTAATTATGGTTGAATTTGCATCAATTAATATCTATAAAAGTGGTAAATTAAATGTGACAATTCGCTCTCCGGCCCGCAAAAGTCATTTAGT
>JAJEAQ010000121.1 GCA_022822685.1 Trichodesmium sp. jk18x7bins.61 | reverse complement strand
CATTTAATTCAACTCAAATATAAATTCACAATCAAAGCCATAATAAATGTCAATTGTACTGCCAAGAGCATCAAATAAATTACAGCCCTGGAGTGGAATACTGATAATAACAAACCAACAGCTTTGATATCAATCATTGGTCCAAAAACCAAGAAAGCTAGTAGGGAACCGCTGGTAAAAGTTGCAGCAAATGACAATGCAAAAAAAGCATCTACAGTTGAACAAATAGAAACCACGGAGGCTAAACTTAGCATCGCAACAATTGAACTAACTGGGCCTTGACCAAGATTTAGAATCAGTTCGCGGGGTGCGGCAACCTGAATCACTGCAGCGATCGCGCTACCCAGCACTAATACTCCACCTAACTCCCTGAATTCCTGCACCATACTATTTAACAAAGATAAAAGCCTTTGTCGATCAGGTGTAAGGAATATAGATTTCAAATTCATCCCTTTGTTTGAAGTTGTTTGACTACTCACCCCTAACTGACTCTGATTAAAAGGTGTAGTAACTTCTGCTTGCCAAAGAGGGATAGATTCTAGAGGCACAGATGTACTAGGTTGGCCTAAAAAAAATGTTCCAGACTGTAGAAGAGGAAAAGTCTGAAACTGTTGAGAAACTTGTTTTTGAGGTCTAGGTAATAAACGAGCAGTAGCAGGTTGCAGAAGTGGTCGCATATCCTTCTGAACGCTAAATATCCAACCAATAATTGTTGCTATAGCCAGAGAACATATTACTCGTAATATTACAATTTCTGGCTGGTCTCTGAATGCTGTCCATGTTGCCCAGATGACTATGGGGTTAACTGTTGGAGCTGCTAATAAAAAACCGATTGATACTGATACTGGCACACCTTGTATTAATAAACGTCTTGCAACTGGAACATTACCACATTCACAGACTGGGAACAAAAAACCGACCAAACTACCTACAAATGCTCCTAAAAGAGGGTTTTGAGGTAGATATCTAATTAATTTACGTTCATCAATAAACCACTGTAATATCCCGGAGAAAATAACCCCTAGCAGTAAAAATGGCATTGCTTCTACCAATAAACTCAGGAACAAGATGAAAGCATTATTCAACTGATTTGTCATTCGATCTATTCTTTAACTTTTATTATTTTTTTATATACGATTAGGAGTAATAATCCCTAGGCGATCAATATCATACTAAATCCTGCTTACATGGCACTCTTTTATAAGAGGTAAGGTATAAAGCAGAAGATTTGAGTGGACGCAAATAAGAACATGCGTGATTGAGCAGATTTAGTATCGTCTCAAAACCTTTAGTAGTTTAGATACTAATCAATTTGAGCTACAGGATGAAAAACACTGAGCGGCTTCAGTCTCACTCCTCCCATATCATGTCCAGTTAAACACCCATAACTAAAGCGTCTGAAAGCCTTCCATATCAATTATTATAATTATAGACAATTCCAAATACATGCTCTTAAAAGGCGTGAGCTTACTCTTAACTGATAATTAATAAGTTATACCAATTATCAAAAAGAATGCTATGCTTGCTAGGGGCATAAAATAAGCGGTAAAATCACTAAATCACCAAAGAGCGGGGATTTTGGACTATATATAGTATGGGGAAATAAAAAATACTCGTACATCAAAGTTTTTAGTAATTGGTGTTATATCACTCAGTTTGTCATCTTCAAAAAGTTGAATATTTTAGACAGTACAATATACTGAATAATTGACCTTATATTTTCCTTTTAATCAGACCTCGCCCTTAAGGGCGAGGTTTAAATCAAGAAATAAGTCATAACTTTATTTTATAAAAATCAATAAATGCATAAAAAAAAATAAAATTAAGCATTTTTTATAGTATCTGATGATATTCTCAGGATTGTGTTAGAAAGGTGAAAGCTAATCAGATATATTCCAGATTTGAAAACAAACTATCAGGAATATTTTTATATTGCGTATCAATTGATACAAAAAGACTAGGAATTACCTTAATATGTTTGCTTTGTATGAGTCATATTCAGATTCATTTACAGTGCCCAATTTAGAGGTTAAAAGTCAATCTTTATCTTTAGAGTCAACGATACAAGAGTTATCTCTACAAGACTTTCTGATCAAATCTAGTTACCTTGGTAAGGACATTGCACCTGTATTTGAAGCAAATCCTTTGCTACCAGGTGTAATTTTGACAGATCACGAAGGTAAATTTGTAGGCATGATTTCCCGACGGTTATTTTTTGAAAAAATTGGGAGTCGTTACGGTATAGAGATGTTTTACAAGCGACCTATAGAAGCTTTAGATTGTTTCTCCAAAATAGACGTCTCTATACTTCCTGGCAATACATTGATAGTAGAGGCAGCACAAAAATCTTTGGACAGAAGGCCTGAGTCACTCTACGATCCAATTGTTGTAGAAATAGAGCCTAATGTGTATCGACTTTTGGATGTGCATCAATTATTAGTAGCTCAGTCCAAAATTCATGAACTGACAAGCCATCTACTTCAAAAACAAACTCAAGCAAAAGCTATTCAAACTGAAAAAATGGCAAGCTTGGGGAAAATGGTTGCTGAGGTAGCCCATGAAATTAGAAATCCTGTGAACTGTATCTGGAATAATTTGATATTTCTAACTTCTTATCTCGAAGAAATAAGTAAGCTTTTATGTGCTTATGATGAAGTCTTAGATCCATCTCCAATCATCAATCGGATTAAAGAAAAAATAGAATATGATTCTTTGTAGGAAGAATTAACTGAGACAACTCGAGGTATTAAGTTTGGATCAGAACAATTACTGAAGATAGTAAATAGTCTTCGTAACTTTTCTCACATGGATGAGTCTCAAAAGAAACCAGCAGATATTCATGAATGTATAGATAGTACCTTACTAATTTTAAATAATCGCCTTAAACGTAATATTAAAGTTATCAAAAATTACTGCGCTGATTTACCAATGATTAGTTGTTTTTATGGTAAACTAAATCAGATGTTTATGAATATAATTAGTAATAGCATTGATGCACTAAATGAAAAATATGCAGAATTAATTTGATCAGATTTGCAACCTCAAGTTGAGATTATTACAGCAGTTAGATCAGAAAAAGAGCATGATTGGCTTACTATTAAAATAGCTGATAATGGCTCTAGTATCCCTTTACAAATACAAGATAAAATTTTTGATAACTTTTTTACTACTAAACCTGTGGGCAAAGGAACAGGTATGGGCCTGGCTATTACCTATCAAATTGTTACTGAAAAGCATGGTGGTAAACTTAGACTTAATTCTTTATTAGGTAAGGGAACTGAATTTGAAATTGTTTTACCAATAGTTTAATTGAATACCCTAGAGTAATTCCAGATTAAATCAATAACCAAGGTGCAGAAACTGGAAGCTAGAGGAGTTGAGGGCAGAAAGAAAAAGATTATGGGGATTCAAACCATAACCAATTGCAAGGACTCCAGCCGACGGTGCGGTATAAAACTCATCAGACAGAAATAGTCATAATTTTTCTAGATTCTGGCTCCTTACTACTGACTACTGACTCCGAAGGTCGTTCGCTGATCATCAAGATTTTCAAAGCACCTATAGTCCTGCTCAAAAATGGTTCAGCAGTTGAAACTGCCCTGAGATATGAAGCTTGTTGCAAAGTCATCACGAAGTATGCGACAATTCATGAATAGCTCAAAGTATCAGAGTAGGATTGAGATGGAGTAATTCAGAGCGAAACGGAGCAATTCTGAGGAGCTATATAGACCAAAGTCAATGACTCTAATGTGTAGATGGTAGGGCTTGTGGAGATCAGTCCACGGGCACAAGCATTGTCTACCATGAGAGATTCTACATGATACCTAAGCTAAAAGCCTATTCCAACTACTGAGTGTTTCCCTAGTTTGCTCTATTTTAAAACCTACTTAATTATTGAAAAAAAACTAAATATGAGCTAGTATAATCACATATTGACTGAGTAGAAATAAGTCTAATTGATTACTTTAACAGATTGGCGGGAAGATAAGCGCTCTCCCGATAGGGGAGCGTCTGGATGAGAGCCAGCGCTATTTTTCGGATAATACAATAGTAGATGTAGAACCAGGTCGAAACTACTATGCAATTGACATACAAGTACAAACTTAAACCCCATAAATACCTTTCATGTCGGCGAGGTGCCGAAAAAAATTCAAACCCCGCCGGGGCGGGCGAGGTCTTATTACTAATTAGCTCGAAATAGCCAGAAGGCAATATAAATCAGCAGAAAAATAGAATTAGAATCAAGCCACACCCACACCAATCAACCCTTGTCCCCTCAATATATCAGTAGTACCATCAGACTCTACCTACAAAAACATCCCTGAATATAGAATCCAAACCAGAGACAGAAGAAAAAAA
>JAJEAQ010000473.1 GCA_022822685.1 Trichodesmium sp. jk18x7bins.61 | reverse complement strand
GAAATTGCTATACATAGTCTTATGCAGGCAATACAAGAAAATCAACTATTTCCAGATTCTGAACTTAAGCCTTGATCACAAATGCGGTCTGCCAATAAAAAACATGGTAATATTGGTGATCTTGAAGTATTAGAAAAAAGTAATATTATTGAAGCCTGGGATGCAAAATATGGTAAGGCTTATTTACGAGATTAAATTGAAGAGTTAGCTGATAAATTGTTGAGTCATCCTCATGTTAAATTAGTTGGTTTTGTGACAAGCGTTAAACTCCAGCGACAATCAGAGTTGATATTTCGTTGTCAAGAATTAGAATAAGAATTTGGAATTTATCTGGAAATATTGACATTTACAGATTTGGTTCAAAAAAATTTAATCAAGCAAGAAAAGAGGATTTTTTGACAGAAGAAAAGTTAGCAGGTGCATGGTTAATTACTTATGCTGAGTCAATAGCACAGAAACGTCGAAATATTGCACCTATTGATGAACCTTGTCAGCAGTGGTTGGTTAATTTAAAAGGTATTTTAGAAGATTTCATATCTATTTAGTTTTAGGTATAGCTGTTGCCAGTTTCTCTCCTTGTTATTTTATTATTTATAAGTTATTTTATTATTTATAACGAGGCAGAAACCGGGTTTATAAACTAAAATTGGTGGTTTGAGAGACAATAATCAAAGAATAAACCTGGTTTCTTTGTTGGGAAAGCGTAAGTCTCGATCTTACTAATTTTTATCAGAGGAATTATCTTCAATTAATGCCTCAAATTCTACTACAGAATTAACGCTGATTGTTTCTAATAGTAGTTGTTTTAACCGAGCTAAATCTTCAATATTATTCAGAGTTTCTACAAGAGTTTCTGGCACTGATAAAAATCGGACTTGTAGTAGGTCAAGAATATTTTGTCGGAAAGTTTTTTTCATACCACGTTCTTCCATTGTACTTAATAATTCCATTTTCTGTTCCTCCTCATATTGATTAATTTTACTTTCAAGGTTTTGTTGTAATTCTGGCGGCAAAGCCATCATTTTATCTATGAATTTAAACAAGTTAATAATATCAAACTTGCTTAATCCCTTTTCATACAAACTCCTGACTAATTGCCATTTCCATTTTTCTCGTTCTGTGAAATCTCTCGTGGTACTCTTAGTCTTTAAGTGTGCCATTACCATCGTCGCAAAAACATTGTTACTTGCTGATAATTCCTCCCATTTATAATCTAAGAGTTTCACGATGTCAAAATCTAATCTCATGCGACTTTTTTTGAACTTATATTTATAAGAACTAGGTCGCCAAGATGGATTGTCATCTCCAAGTATAGCTAAACTAATTACTTTTTGATTATACAGGTCGAATGCTCGATAGTTATAGATAAACATTCGTTTGGGAAATTCTTTATCGTATTGACTTTGAACTTCTATATGAATTAACAGCCATTTTTTTTTGCTATTTAATAACCAAACTTGAAATAACTTATCAGCATAACGTTTTTCTGTTGTCGTTGAAGCTGTAATTTGTTCTAGTTCTTTGTCTAGAGAAATTGGTGTTTTTTCCCAATTTATGGAGTTGTAAATTTATGGATAGAAAAAGTTGAGAAAAGATGGCAAATATTCTCCAATTGCTGCTTTCCACGGCTCGTCATAATTAGCTGTTATTTTTGTCATTATTTTACTAATTTTTCCCAGAATAATTATCTGGAATTAATTCCTCAAATTATTCCACAGAATTAACATTTATAGGTCATATAAAAAAATTATGACTCAAAAGGGTTGATTAATTGTAATTAATTCATTAGTTGAACAACTAACTATAAATCGCGTAACTTAGTCTGCCGTAATTTTGCCAACAAAGAGGTAGGATCAATTCCTGCATCTTGATAAGCTTGAATAGCACGTTTACGCCAATCAAGATTCTCTTCTCCTGGAAAGCTGCGCCTTAATTCTCTAACTACAGATATTGCATTAGTCGCCCATTTTCTAAATTCTTCTAAATTCCAGTAACATACATCTTCTGTATAAGGTTTAGTCTCAGGTTCTATTTTGATACAAGATGTAATCATCACTGGAATAATATCTGCTGATTGAGATAGATAGATATCTTTATTTCCTCTGATCCATTTTGGGTGTGATGCTGCATCTTTAACTTTCTTAGAAGCAAGGATAGTTGTATTTGCCTCTGAGTGGTCTTGAAATACTATACACAAATCATCTCCAGCAATCCACCAAGGATCGGGAGCGGTACTCCTTGTAGAGTTACCTGAGTTATAACCCAATAGTTTTCCTAGTCTTTCGTGGCCATACTCAAAGTTTTTACTTCGTTCGTTACGCTCCTTGTCTGTCAGATTTTGCAGATATGTTATTGGTGGATTTAGATTATCAAGAATTGTCTTTACCTCTTTCTCAAATTTTGTATTATTTCCTTTACCTAATTTCATTAGTTGCTTTTCTAAACCTTCTATTAGTTTACTAAGTCTTGGCTCGACTTGAGGAACTTCATTTTCTAATGACAATCGAGAAAGTCGTGAAAACCATGTAACCTCTGGAGCAACATTAGCAGCACGTTTAAAACAATCTCTTGCCTTAGTTTCCATAGAGGTAATTCCATCTTTAGCCCCCATCCACGCTGCACTACCTGCAAGATAGTACCAAAAAGCTATGTAACCTCTAACTTCTTGATCATTTGCCTGATTAAGCTGACTAAAAACACTTTCGCACTTAGCTAGAGCTTCTTCAAAATTGCGATGCCAAATATGATATTGATATTTCACTTCATCAGAAACTGTTTCTTTCAGCTTTTCTATAGCAGGAAGTTTAGCTTGCTCTAACGATCCTCTATTATAAATTATGTCTTCCTCAGCTTGATTCCATTCTTCTCCATGTTCTAAAAAAATCTTCAGGTTATCGAGAAAATCATTCTCTTCAACTTCTTTGGATTGCTCAATTCCATATTCAATTTCTGCTTGTAATTCAGGATGTAAAAACTTTTGTTTGTCAGGATTAAGCAAAAGATTTCCTAACTCATTTCCTAATATCACTACTGCTGCATAATCAGTATCAGACCTTGTACAACGCCCAACTGCTTGAACCATTCTAGTTATAATCCGGTCATTGAAAATTACAGCAGCACACAAACGAGTAAGTAAAAATTTTTCTTGAATATTTGTAGCTCGCTGCAAATCTTTAACTATTAGTAACCGACATTCATCTTTTGGTAGATCGATTCCATCATATCTATTTGCTAGAACAGCAACAGCTCCATCTTTGGAAATAAAATCTTGTTTAGAAGTTTCAATTTCTTGACTTTCAAATATTTGATATTTTGTCTGCTCTTTAATCTTATTTTTTACTTCCTTTTCTTGGTCATCATCTGGAACTAACAAAAGAGAGCGAGGAGTTGAAATAATCATTTTCATTACTAAATTTAAGGATGGTTCTTCATTCAGTGAGCTTTCAGGAAAAAAGAAAAAGCGACGACCAATTCCTTGCTTATCCCAACCTTTTGGTACTGATAAACGAACAATTTTTTCTATACCGAAAAGACGCTCTATTTCTCCTCCTTCTCCAAGAGTTGCAGACATATATAAACGTTGTTTTGCTTGTGAGAATGGTGGATGGGTTTTCGTAGGAGGTATTACAGGTCTAATTAATATAGCGTTAAAGCTCAAGTATATATGGCAGGCAAAAAGATGACCTCTTAGTACAGACCAAGGATACTTAATTTCATCAGAAGTCTCTTTATCTAGTAGTTCTGTTAATTCTGGTATTAATTCATATAAATCTGGTGTAGGAATTTTTTCAATCCAACTTAAATCTGATTTATCTGGATCTTTAAAAAACCTTAAATAGTCTGATTCTGATATAACCTTCTTTAAAACAGATATAATATTATTGAAAAGTGAGTCATGTTCTTTCCGTTTTATTAAGACAGACCAATATTTAGCGACGTAGTTTTCGGCAGCATGAGCATCATCAAGTATGATTATATTTGCATCCTTAAAAAACGAGTTGGTGTTAAATAGACTGCTATATGTAGCAACAGCTAAAGTTTCTCCATGCAGATATTCTGTCTTAATTCTAGGATCATATTGATTTTGTTTTCCAGTAAAAGCGTTTGCTTTGATTCCATACTCATGAATAGACTTCTCAACTACTTGATTAACTAATTGACGAGTGGGGCAAAGATATACAACTTTTTCTCTAAACTTCCGTCGTCGCCATTCCCCAATTAAGAGTCCAATTAGAGTTTTACCACTGCCAGTAGGAAGTTGCAAAGCTAAATCAGAAACTGGATTAGATTTCTCTGAAACAAGTTTATAATATTCTCGTAATATATCTACTTGCTGAGGAAGAAGACCTTCTTTTTGACGATTTTTCAAGTCACGGAAAAGTACTTCAGGAGTTTCGGATATTATAGTTGAACGTCTAGCCTTTTTTAGTGCCATATTTTTTTTATTTGTGAAAAAAACTACTTTATTATACTACTTCAATTTCAAAATAAAGGGCGGGAGTTAACCCACCCTCAACTCCCTCAATCTACTGAATAATTAAGGTTTAAAACCTCTCTTTTAAAAGAGAAAAAATTTTCCTTTTAGTCAATCTTCTCCTTGAAAAGAATTATTAATTATTAATTATTCATTATTCATTACTGAACTACTTCCCAACACCTGCTGGCATCCCCAAAATATCCTCAATCTTCGGCATTTCCTCCAACGGAATCACTCGCCCTTCATCCTCAAAACCAACAATCTGATCGAAATTCAAATACCGATACAAATCACCTGCAAACGGATCGACCTTCTCTTTCATAATCTCCAAATATTCATCCACACTAGGTATCCGCCCCAACAACGCGCAAACCGCCGCCAACTCAGCAGAACCCAAATACACACGGGCACCTTTACCCATGCGATTATTAAAATTCCGTGTCGAAGTCGAGAACACAGTCACGCCATCCTCAACCCGTGCCTGATTTCCCATACACAAAGAACATCCAGGCATTTCCGTCCGCGCACCAGCAGCAGCAAACACGCCATACATTCCTTCCTCCCGCAACTGTTTCTCATCCATGCGAGTTGGGGGACATATCCACAATACACCTTTGACTCGCCCTGCTCCTTCCAACACTTTTGCAGCAGCGCGATAGTGACCAATATTTGTCATGCAGGAACCGATAAACACTTCATCAATTTTATCCCCCGCACATTCCGACATCAATTTAATATTATCCGGATCGTTAGGTGCCGCCACAATAGGTTCCTTGATTTCGTTCAAATCTACCTCAATAATTTCGGCATATTCTGCATCCGCATCCCCTGACATTAACTCTGGATTTGCCAACCATTGCTCCATCTTAGCAACACGACGCATAATTGTCCGTGCATCTGAATAACCCCGCGCTACTATATTTTTTAACAAAGCAATATTAGAACGCAAATACTCAGAAATTGTCTCTGTACCCAACTTGATTGTGGAACCAGCACAGGAACGTTCCGCAGTTGCATCCGTCAATTCAAACCCTTGCTCAACCTTCAAATCTGGCAAACCTTCCATTTCCATGATTCGTCCAGAAAACACATTTTTCTTGTTTTCTAGCGCTACAGTTAACAACCCTTTTTGAATCGCCACATAAGGAATAGCATTCACAATATCCCGCAGTGTCACCCCCGGTTGTAACTCACCTTTAAACCGCACCAAAACAGATTCTGGCATATCCAATGGCATCAAACCCAAAGCTGCTGCAAACGCTACCAAACCAGAACCCGCAGGAAATGAAATTCCCAGAGGAAAACGGGTATGAGAATCACCACCTGTTCCCGCTGTATCCGGTAACAACATCCGGTTTAACCAAGAGTGAATAATGCCATCTCCCGGACGCAACGCTACCCCACCGCGAGCAGAAAAGAAATCAGGTAATTCTTTATGAGTCTTAATATCAACTGGTTTGGGATAAGCAGCAGTATGACAAAAACTCTGCATTACTAAGTCAGCACTGAAACCAAGGCAAGCGAGTTCTTTCATTTCATCCCTGGTCATTGGCCCGGTGGTATCTTGAGAACCTACTGTTGTCATCAATGGTTCGCAAGCTGTTCCCGGACGAACTCCTGGTAAACCGCAGGCTTTACCCACTATTTTTTGTGCCAAGGTGAAACCTTTACCTGTATCTGCTGGTACTTGGGGACGGGTGAATACAGAACTGGTTTCTAATCCTAGAGCATTACGAGTTTTGTCGGTGAGGGTACGCCCGATTAATAGGGGAATGCGCCCCCCTGCTCGTACTTCGTCGAGCATGGTTTCTGGTTTTAGGGTAAAGGTGGAAATTATTTCTCCTGCTTCGTTGGTAATTTCCCCTTTGTATGGATGAATAGCGATCGTCATTCCTGTTTCCATTTTGGTGACATCGCATTCAATGGGTAACGCACCGGAGTCTTCAGCCGTGTTAAAGAAAATAGGAGCAATTTTACCTCCTAAAATATACCCACCTGACCTTTTGTTAGGAATATAAGGAATATCCTCTCCAATGTGCCACAACATCGAGTTACAGGCAGATTTCCGGGATGAACCTGTGCCGACAACATCTCCAACATAGGCGACTGGATGACCTTTTTGTTTTAATTCGGCAATTGTCTTTAACCCTTCTGGCATTTTTGACTCTAGCATTGCTAATGCGTGGAGTGGAATATCGGGGCGGGTGGTGGCGTGGGGCGCAGGTGAGAGATCGTCGGTGTTAGTTTCGCCAGGAACTTTGAAGACAGTGACGGTTATTGCTTCTGGAAGTTGGGGGCGAGTGGTGAACCATTCTGCTGCTGCCCAAGCATCTACGACTTGTTTTGCATAGAGGTTGGTTTGTGCTAGTTCGATGATGTCGTTGAAGGCATCATATACTAGGAGAATTTTACTGAGGCCAGTTGCTGCTGTATTGGCAATATCAGTGTTTTCCGATTTGAGTAAGTCAATCAAGGATTGGACATTATAGCCACCTACCATTGTCCCTAATAATTCCACTGCATAGATGGGAGAAATTAGGGGGCTGGTGATTTCTCCTTTGGCAACGCCTGTGAGAAATCCAGCTTTGACGTAGGCTGCTGCATCGACTCCGGGGGGAACGCGATCGCGCAGTAATGTCATTAATTTTTCTTCTGTGCCTGTAGGTGGATTTTTCAGCAGTTCACATAATTCTGATGTTTGTTGGGCATCTAGTGGTAGGGGTAGGATACCCTGGGCTGCCCGTTGTTCTACATGATTGTCATAGTTCTTTAACATGATTTTGGTGTTCTCCTAGTTAACAAATATTAGCTTTTAGATTGAGAGTATTTTGTGGCAATACCTACCCATATCAACAGTGAAATCAACGAAAAAAACAGTGAATTCCAATACTTGCAGTTAATTAAATTCTCTCCACCTCACCTTTAATTTTAAAGGAAGAATCAGGAAGGAGCAAGAAGGAAGCAGGAACATTAAGTTAGGGATTTTCCCCTACTTCATACTAAGCACTTTTGTAAGTGAGGGGATAAACTCTTGCTCTGTTTCGGTTGCGCTCAGGCACAGGTGAGCGGGGAAAGTTGCTCTGCTTCTTCCCTATTTCTATATAAACCTAGAATCCTGATAATTCCACTAAATAATTTTTAGCCTTTTGTCAGTCAAACTATAGACTATTGACTATAAAATACTGTTGATCAAGCAAATATTAAGATAACTAGAGTGCTTAATCCTGGTGAGTTACGGTGGAAAACTAAAATTTTGATGAGTAGAAGGAGATATTTTCACCTCACCCACCCTACGCCTGAATTTAATCTGAGTTTGATAAACAATCTCTAAAGCATCAAACTAATTACAATCAAGTCAGAAGCAAGA
>JAJEAQ010000676.1 GCA_022822685.1 Trichodesmium sp. jk18x7bins.61 | reverse complement strand
CAATTGTCCAGTATGGAAGTACTCAAAGAGCTTCAGCAAGAAGTCAATAATCTCAAACAACAATTGTCCAGTATGGAAGTACTCAATGAGCTTCAGCAAGAAGTCAATAATCTCAAACAACAATTGTCAAGTGAAATTTCTACAAATACTAATAACACTTAAAAGTTTTCTATTTGGTCAAGAATTTTATTAGTATTGGTGACAATATTTGGCATGGGGGGAATGGGCTGGATGCTTAGTAATCTTTGGTTAGAATATACCTTGAATCAATAGAAAACTGTCTGGGAGCAGCCGGAAGGGTTGAGCGATCGCCTACAACAGTTACAGCGTATTCCAAGTAAATCAGGACTTATATTACGCAAAAGCACTATATATAGTAATTTAAAACTATCGCGCCACATTATATATAGCTCCGTTGCGTAAGTCCTGTTCTTAATAGCAAATAATTGAGCGATTCGCGCAGCGCTCCGTCCCGAAATCGCTCTTTATATATAGAGTTCTATAACTTAGAAATCATCATAGTTTTCCCAAAGTGACAGAAGAGAGAAAGCAGAAGGCAGAAGGCAGAAGGCAGAAAGAAATACCTCTAATATCAGATTAGTTGTCGGGATTTTCTAATCGCTGCACCCTTCGTTTGAGGTTGTTAATTTCTTGCTGTAAGTCGAGGCGCTCTGATTCACCAGTAATATTATAACCAATTAATTGCTCAATACGTTTTTCGTGACGATTGGATACTTCCATAAGTTGCCCAATCCCCTGAAGTAATAAGTTAATATCTTCTCGTTGTCTTTGGGATTCTTCTCGTTGTCTTTGGGATTCTTCTCGTTGTCTTTGGGATTCTTCCCGTTGTCTTTGGGATTCTTCTTGTAACCGTAACTGGCTGTTTTGTAGCTCTCTTTGAATAGCGAGCATTTCTTGAATAGTTTTTTGAATTTCCTCAAAAGTCATTGTGTTTCACTCCTATTTTTTATTTTTTACGTCATCTTTTTTTTTCTAGAGATTAGTGATAGCGTTCGCTTCCCAAATTCCCTCATAATATCAGATTAGTTGTCGGGATTTTCTAATCGCTGCACCCTTCGTTTGAGGTTGTTAATTTCTTGCTGTAAGTCGAGGCGCTCTGATTCACCAGTAATATTATAACCAATTAATTGCTCTATACGGTTTTCGTGACGATTGGATACTTCCATAAGTTGCCCAATCCCCTGAAGTAATAAGTTAATATCTTCTCGTTGTCTTTGGGATTTTTCCCGTTGTCTTTGGAATTCTTCAAGATTTAATGATGATACAGCCTGAATAACATTGATATAGTTTTCTTGATTACATTATAGGTAATCTTCTAGCGGGAAAGGAGTAAGTATTGATTGAAGCTCTTTGCTCAAGTTGATGAGTCAACTAATTGCTAGTACAATAGAGAGAGTTTGTTTTAACTCCCTAGGCGATTAGCAATTAGTCAATTATTGACGATAAAGTTGCTTTATGTTCTACTTTTACTGTAGAAGTTCCAGATAGTAAAAACTCAGATTATTGGCAACTAAAAAAGATTATTTTTACTATAACTCAGTGCCAAAATATGTAGTTTCTGTTGCATAACTAGCTATAAAATTTTCAGTTTAATCTTTCTAGTTAAGATAGATATTAACTCCTATTATCAAATCCAAAACTATGATGAATAAGCTAATTTATACAGAGAAAAAGTTTGACTACTTTGCTTATGGTTCGTGTATGTGTCCTGTAGACCTAAAACGAACTTTGAAAGAAAATACTTATCCTTATGTCATGGGCCCAGCTAAACTGAAAGGTTATAAAATTGGATTTTATCGTTATTCAGCAAACCGCAACTGTGGGGCGTTAGATGTAGTAAAAGACCAAAATTCTACAGTAGAGGGAGTACTTTACAATTTACCTTTGAGGTTACGCGATCGCTTAGATGAAAGAGAAAGCGTTAAGTTTGATTTAATTAAAAAAAATCACTGTGGTGGTTATCAACCGGAAATAGTGGAAGTATATAGCCAATATAAATTATATACAGGGGTTCAGACTTATGTAGTTGTAGATAAATTATCCCAAGAATTAGCCCCTAACGATTCGTATTTTAACGTTGTACTTCGAGGTGCTATAACTTGTGGACTTTCAGAGGAATACTGTTTGAAATTATTTGAACATATGCAGAATTTGCAAAATCAGCAAAGATAGCCACAATTCTTAGCAACTGCTTAGATGTCTCAGAGGAAAAATATCTGTCAATTATATTTATTGGTGAAACAATATAGTTATTAAAGGGAAAAAAAATTAATAGTAGCAAACTTCAATACCAGTAATTATGTTGTTGCATAGAAAAATCTGGCTCTGCTAATAGAGCATCAATTCTTTCTGTTAAATGGTTAGGGGGAGTTGTACAACCAAATGCGGCGTGAAAGTTAGCTGATTGGGAGACTCGAACGCTGACCATTAGCAGTAAAATCTCTGCTAATAATAGCCCATCTACTTGTTTTTTTTGCCCAGGGAGCAGCACGGATTTCTCGTAAGGTTAAAAGCTCTTGCCACAAAATTTCTGTATTTGGTAAAAAAGGTACAATTCTGCCTAACCAACCTAGCCAGAAAAACCAAAAAGTATCTCTATGAGTAACAATAAGCTTGCTCATGAGTTAAAACTGCATAAAGTTGCTCAGAGTTTAATCTTTCTAGAAGTCCTTTACTCACTACTAACTTAGGATGCCAAAAGCCGATCTGATCACTAAATAAAATCGGATCATCAAGCAAACTTACCGATTTCCCCTTAATTTTGATTTGAGGATAATCGTTAATCTTTTGCACATATCGCCAGCCTTGAGCAGCTAAAATTAAACCTAAAAGGGCTGTCCATCCGCAAAAGCCCCAGGCTAGTAGAGCGCTGGGCCATCCAGTTATAACCCCAGCATTTGGCCTTGATGGCCCATACAAGTCGCAGCAATAGCTGTTGTGATTAACAGTAAGGGGGGAGAAATAAATAACAGGAGTGATCGCTGCCAACGTTGAACCCAAGTAGAAGGAGTAAAAAGGTTAGCCTTTCTGAGGCCATAGGCTAAGGCTAAAGCTCCCAAAATTATGATTAAGTGCATTAATGTTTTTCCTCCCTAGCTTTGCGTAGAGCTTTGAGCTTCTGGGCGATCGCTTCTATTTGCTCTAAACTAGCAGAGTCGAGACTATCAGCAAAAGCAGCTACAATATCTGGATTTCCCACAGCCAGAAATTGATTTAATTGTTTATGAGCTTTCAATATTTGAGCTTCTTGGCGTGAAATTAACGGTCGCCACACAAAAGTCTTGCACCTATTTTTAATGTCGCGAAGCGTTTCTGCATGGCGAGATGCCGAAAACAGCGCGAGGAAAGTCAATGACTTCATGTTTGTAGTTGCGCTAAAGCGCCCCATGAAAGCTCTTAGATAGAAAGAGTGGGCTTTTGTTGGGTTGCGAAGCGCGCTTAATCCAACCTACATTCTTAAAATACTCGTGGCTGAAAAAGCCAATTTTGCTAATCCACGCCAGTGAATGTAGGCGGTGGGAATAGGAATACTTCTGATTCTGTTCGCGCATCGGCTAAATGAGATTCCAATTGTGCAACCACTTCCGGATATTTTTCTGCGAGGTTATGCGCTTCTCCGGAGTCGTTAGACAAATCATACAACTCCATCTTGCGATCCGGAAATTTCCACACATTGTATTTTACACCTTTCCAATTACCTTTTCTAATGGCAATTCGTCCACCCTCTTCATGAAACTCCCAGTACAAGTACTCGTGATCCTGTTGTTTTCCTTTCTGTAATAATGTAGGAAGAAATGAAATTCCGTCTATCTGATACTCAATGGAAACATCGATCAGCTCTGCAACTGTTGGCAAAACGTCCCAAAACGCTGAAATGTGATCTGTTACCGAGCCGGCCTCAATCTTTCTCGGCCAACTTGCGATCATGGGCACACGGATACCTCCTTCGTACAAATCACGCTTGATGCCTTTAAAAGGACCACTACTTTTGAAATACAGCGGTTCTGCACCTCCTTCAACATGAGGTCCGTTATCAGAGGTAAAAATTATGAGGGTATTGTCGGCGATTCCCTTTTCTGCCAATTTCGTCATCAACTCTCCCACATGCCGATCTAATAAAGTTACCATTGCAGCAAAAGCAGCATGAGGTTCTTCTTGCGAACCGTATCCTCCAACTTTATACTTTTGCCCATCATCTACCCCTTGATAAGGTGTCTCGGGAAGCAACTTTCCTTTGAACGGTGTCATGTATTCGTCTGGCAATAAGAGTTCAGCATGAGGCAACTGAGTAGCATAGTACATGAAAAAAGGCCGAGCCTTGTTTTTATCAATGAATTCCAGAGCCTGATTGTGAATCAAATCGGCAGCATATTCACCCTTTTCTTTTCCTTTGTTGCCTTCGAGAATGATTTTATGCTCGTTGTGCCACAAATGGTAGGGGTAGTAATTGTGAGCGAGCGTCTGAGAATTGTATCCGTAAAACTCATCAAATCCCTGATTTTCGGGCGCTCCTTCTGAACCTGGATATCCCAGTCCCCATTTACCGAATATTCCTGTAGTATATCCGTGTTCTTTAACCATCTTTGACAGCGTATAAGTATCTGCCAGAAGCGGGTATTGACCTTTAGTTTCCACTCTCTTATTGCCTCTGATATAAGTGTGTCCTGTGTGCATTCCGGTTAGTAAGGTAGAGCGGGAAGGTGCGCAAACTGTTGACCCTGAATAATGCTGTGTAAACACCATTCCTTGACTCGCCAAGCGGTCAATATTCGGTGTTTTGAACTTTTGCTGTCCTTGAAAGCTGACGTCTCCATAGCCCAAATCATCGGCGAGAATGTAGATAATATTTGGTGGAGGTGATTTGTCAAAATACCCACAGAGCAATAATGAAAACATCATCAAATATAGAGTCAGGTAGCGTGCGATCAACTTAAACATAAACGTAGTATGATTTTTTTTTCAGTTCTTAAAGCAAAATAATTGCCATTGGTAATTGTTGACACTCCAGGCTCTGTTTTGGGTGTCGCCGACATGAAAGCTTTACCCTGCTGTCAGCCATAGAGACAAAGATTCTTTTTTTTACTGGGGATTTTAGTCACCGATTCAGCTTTCAACTGAGAGATGAAAGCTTGGGAGAAAGAACCTCACGAACTTTTTTTGGTAAGATGATTTTCTGGTATTGGTAACTCATACTGCAATCGATAATATTTTGGTTTCGACACCTCGCCACATGAAAGAAGAATCCCGGGCAGCTTGCCTAAGCGCAGTATCGAGAGTATGTCAATACTAAAACATTAGTTCTACTAGGCTCCCATACCCGAATATTGCTTTAATCCGAGTCGCCACAGCCAACGGTTTAACCCCAAAAATATCGCAACCCAAGCCAACATCACTAATAATCCGCGACCAAAATCAACTGGTAAACCAACCAACAAAGAAGCCGGAAAATGAATCAGATAAGGAAAAGGAGTCCACAATACTATTTGACGTACTAATTCTGGAAACACTTCTAGCGGAGCCGTTATTCCTGATAAAAACGTATAAGGTAAAAAACAAAGCCCTTCGAGCGCGCTGGCTCTTTCAGTCCAAAAAGCAAACATAGCTAATGTGTACTGAATTAAAAATCGTAAGACAAACGCTATTACTGCCGCTATTAAAAATAACAAGACATTACCCAATTTTGGCAGCCAAAATGCCTGGGGATAGAGCACAAAAAATAATAGTATTGAACCTAAGGTAAAAGGCATCCTAGCAAACCTTTCTGAAATATGTTCAGCGACATGATGCCATACAGGATCTATTGGTTGTAATAACTTAGGAGATAACTTGCCCTCAATTACTTCTCTTTCAAAATCCCAAATCACCCAAACTGGAATGAACTGTCGCACAATAAATACAGCCAAAAAATAACGCACAAACTGTAAAGTATCTAATGCAAATTTACCTCCTGTTGCAGCTTCCATCCAAATTCCCATCATAATAAAAGGTAAAGAAGACGACAGCATCCATAAGAATAGTTCCTCTCTATATTCAAGCATATAGGCATAGTAAGTAGATAAAAAAACTTTAGTAGTTTTGATGATTTTTTTCATAATTTTTGGGATCTTTTTTCAAATCTCGTTAAATCACCTGACTTAAATTTAGTAGTCAATAGTCAGTATGGATTTTCTCATCCCACCCACTACAGTAGTTATCGCCACAAGTTTTATAGCAATTTCCAAAAAATGATTAAAGTAGACAGTGAGTAATTGGGTGAGCAAGCAAATATTGAGTTATTTGGAGCCTGGATAAATTGGGTACTGTTTGCCCACCCTACATATACAAATTTCTAACTTGTACTACCTAACAATTAAATCCTGACAGACTAATACTAACTATACCTTGCCTGCACGAAAAACTCTACCAATTACCTCCTCAATAGGTGGATCAGTAACCGTTAAATCTTGTATTTCCAAGTCAGCTAAAATCTGGGCTACAGTTTCCGTTAATTTTTCCCGACGCACCAACAACCTTACCGACTGACCAGAAAATGCTTCCACCTCCCCATAATTAGATAAATGTTGCTGAAAATCATCTACATCGGTTGGCACAGGATTAAGTAATTCTATTTGTACCTCTCGATCAGGCGCAAAGCGATCCAGTAAAGCATCTAAACTCCCATCATATATTAACTGACCTTGATAAATCAGCAATACGCGCTTACACAAGGCGGTAATATCAGCCATATAATGACTGGTTAACAGCACGGTTGCTTGATAGCGTTGATTATACTCCTGCAAAAAATCCCGCACCCCTACCTGAGCATTCACATCTAATCCCAAAGTAGGTTCATCCAAAAACAAAACTTTGGGTCGATGCAACAACGCTGCCATTAACTCTGCCTTCATCCTTTCCCCTAAAGATAATTTTCTGACTGGTTGCTTTAACTTTCCCTCTAGAGACAACATTTCCGTTAATTCCATCAACCGCAAGTGATAGTCTCTGTCAGAAATACCATAAACAGCAGCATTAATTTTCAGCGAGTCTAACACAGGTAAATCCCAGAGCAACTGCTGTTTTTGCCCCATAACTAATGTGATTTGCTGTAAAAATTCTTTCCTACGTTCAAAAGGAACACTATTTGCTACCTTAACTAAGCCATGAGATGGATGAATTAAACCTGTAAGCATTTTCAAAGTAGTAGTTTTACCAGCACCATTAGGTCCGAGAAATCCTACTACTTCCCCAGGCTCTATTTCAAATGAAATATCTGCAACTGCTTTCACATATTGGTAGGTGCGACGGATAAAATGACGCAATGTTCCTTTGATTCCAGGCTCTTTGACAGCTACCGGATAGACTTTGCTCAGATTTTTAGCGACTATAATAGACATATACTTAAAAATGAATTTTCCAGTTCAGTCAATACGCCATATCTCATACTGTTTCTCCTGAATCGTGTAACTAAACCCCCCCCCTTTCCAAGAGGGGGGATAAATTTAGATGCAACTTCACAGAGAATTGATATCTCTATTGATAATGGTATGATGGCGAAAAATGTAGTAAATTAGGAAGCATGTTTAATTATGCTACTTACTTCGGATAATTCAGGGCTCCTGCCTCGTTTATTAGGCACAGCCGGTGATGATAATGAGAGCTTGACAGTAGCACAAGCTACTTCTTCACCAGGAGGAGTATTACTCCTTAGAGGTGATGATACCATTACTGGTTCATCTTCAGATGACTTATTATATGGTAGCAGAGGAGAAGATGATCTAAATGGTGAAGACGGTAACGATCGCCTTTTAGGTAATAGAGATACAGATTTTATCGATGGTGGAGATGGTAATGATATATTTTATGGAGGTAAAGGGACTGATTTATTCAGTGGTTAATGATACTCTGAGCGGTGATGCTGGCGTTGGTGTTTATAACGGTGGTAATGGTAGTGATGTATATGTTTTCAGAACAGAGCAAGATGTAGTGATACAAGATTTAACTCGCATTAATTCTTTAGTTCCTGGAATACCGGATAGTATTGAACTACCTCAAGCAATTATTACTGATTACGAAAATGGAGATATTTTGGGATTAACAAATGGGAAGACAAAAGCTGATTTAGTATTTGAGGATTTTAACAGTTTTGAGGAATTTGGGATCAATACTAATCTAACTTTGCCATTCTTAAATGAAGAAATTGAATTGTCAGATAAAGTAGACATTTCAGTAGAGGATTTAGAGCCAAATAATGATGGTATTTTGGAAGGTACAGCTATTAAATTAAGTAGTACAAACCAATTATTAGGATATGTACTGAACACAAATTCAGCAGAAATAGCTGCTTTCCCTGAATCACAATTTATTAGCGTAGATTTTTAACAAGGTGCGCTCGACGAAAGAAAGATATCAAGTAAGATAATAAGATCTAAATTTTCCTTCAACTATTTTCTGATGAAATCTTTAGTCACTGGGGGGAACTGTTTCCCCCACTCTTCTATTGGTTTGAGAAAACAGTTCCCTCTATAGTTGTAGTGGCATTTAAGTCCGCACATAAACTACTCCCGAAGTCAATTTGGGAAACTTCGGCGGAGTGGCGATCGCTAACTACATTATTATTTTGGTTTCATCATAGCATCTCCTTTATTTTATAGATGCTTTCATCATTTTCTAAATTGATCTTGACTCCTATTTGATCGCCTTTTTTACACAAAGGTGTTCTTCGTTCAAAAGAGCCTTGACTTAAGTTAAGTAGTACAGAGAAATTATGAGGATATGTACTGAACATAAACTCAGCAGAAATAGTCGCTTTACCTAAATCACAGTTTATTAGCATAGATTTTTAACTATAGTTATAGTGTGAGCGTCTCTCTCGCGGGCGGGAGCAAGATGCTCTCACAATCCAACAATTAAACTATCACGGGTGACTTTTTATCATCATGCTTTAAGTTATTCAATGAATTATCCCAATTTTCAGCAGTTGCCTGATTTTCTTGCTCTCCTTTAACCTCAAAAGTTTTATTGGCAGCCCGTGCCTCTTCTAACAGCTTGACACAAAGTTCAGCAATATCATCTCGACTCACAACACCTTTAATATTATCACCTTGATCAAATATTAAAGCTTGACTCCCTAGTTGTTCCGTCATTGCACATGATCTAACTAACCACAGTATAAGGAATGCCACTGGCACGAACCACTTCTTCTTCCTTAAATTTCCAGTTTAATAAATCTTTCGGTCATTAAGCTTTACTGCTGGTGGTTGTTCATCCAAGTTTAATCCTGGCCGCCCAGGGCGAGTTACACCTGCGGAACTAATCAACACAAATTTAGGCAGTGTTTCGCTACCATAAGTTTTAATATACTCAACTTCTAGCTGAAAAAATCCTGGTGCAAATTTTGGGTTAAGTTCCCGATTATAGAACCCATTTGGTATCTTTATAAATATTAGTTTTGAGTAGGGGTTAGGAGTTGGGAGTTGGGAGTTAGCCAGACGCTCCGCACAGAAAATACTGTCAAATAGAATTTGATGCCTGATTTTTTCTGCTCAAAAAATACTTAAAAGACTTGCCAATGGTCATTATTATAGATATCAAATGGGTTCTATATTCAAATTTACTCAACATTAATTGGATTGAATAAATCTGACTCGGATTAAATGGTTGAGCATTTTCTACAACTCTGACACGAAATACAGGATTAAATCCTGAAATGGAATCCTAATAGTCGTCCAAATATTGTAAACTGTATCAAAAGAGTAGCTATAACCAACACCATCCCACTTGTCTTCGCAGCGGAGGAAAAATTTATAACCCTTGCCATCTCCTTTAACCCGCAACTCGACGCCAGCAGCTCCTAATAAATTTATTGGGGGGTCGAAGTTACGAGTGCGAACGGATCAAAACCCCCAGAGTTAGCAGTGGAAACATTACCGGAGAAAAGGGCAGCGCCTTCTACAAGGCGGATAGAACTTTCCCTAACTCCTCCCATAACAATATCATCTAATGCCTCCCAGGTTTGTTTTAGGTTTTAGGTAGGGTTAGTGAAGTCAAACAGAATTTTATTATTGGTAGATTGCAGTTGTGGTTTTACTGCTACCACGGCTTTGTTGCATGAAAGTAGCGATTCCTTCCCGGCTCGCTTTGCTACGCACATGAAACGCGAATCGCAATGTCTTCCTAAAGTATGCAACAAAGCCGATTTCTACTTTGTAGGTTTCCGGCTTACCATTCTCAATCATGGGATTTAGTATGGCGCACTGTATAAACAATTCTGTTGCTTGGTTGTCAAAGAGTCGTCGTCGCCACTTCCCCCCGGCGAGGACTTTCAAACGAAACATTGTGGTTTTCCTACGGAATGCGGAGCTAACAGATAGAGATGGTCGATGAGATCCACTTTCAGACTTCCATTTCTGGCGTCCTACCTGACGAATATGTCTAAAGTTTTCATCTCTGGGATGAGGTAAGGCTTTACAGTTACCATGCTGCCTTTCGGATAGCATTTTTACGGGGTGGTATTGTCAGTATTGCTCCTCAGAAGCTAACCTCTTCTAAGCATTTGTACTTTTCATCAGCTCCATCACCTGAAACTTGAGCAATCTCACCTTCTACTCCATCCCATAAGTCAGAAAATACTTGGTCATCACTAACATTGTTGGTTGTTACCACAGCAGTAACAATTTCCCCAGTGGCCTCATTTCCCCCCAAATGGTGCTGACGCCATGTACGACGTTTCCTGACACCATGAACTCTTGTTTTCCACTCTCCTTCCCCATAGCATATGACTCCTGTAGAGTCTACTACCAAGTGGATTGCTTCTGTTGCTGGCACTACTGGTATGTTGATATTCAGTTTACTCCTCAGAAGAGATAGGGTACTGTGAGCTGGCACTGGTAAATCTACTCCCATCATAGTAAATATTGATTCTACAAAACCCTCTGTTTGTCTACCTGCCAAGCCAAACAGACTAGCCTGCGGGGCCATTAACTCAATAGCTATATTACTGTAAGTGTTAGATGCACACCGTAGTCCAGTTTTTTCTTGATTGAGCCATTGCTCGATTGATTCGGACGACAACCAAAATGTCAGACTCCCCCCTTGTTTTAACGAAGCGTCGTATTCTGACCAGTTGCTTAATCTATAGTGAGACTTGGACTTAGACTTAGACTTACTCATATCTACTTGGTGCAGGGTTTTTGCCATACCCTTGATTTTTACCCTATAATTATCTTTTGTGCAACAAAGCCTGCTACCACTAGATTTTTCATGCCTTCGTATTCGACGATTTGGGGTTCTTCGGCAACTTCGGGCATGAAAAATTTGACGCCTTGGTAATATTTTTCTCGTTTTGAGGTGTCTCCTGCTGCAGGTTGAACTCTTGTTCCTGTGTAACAGATGACTCTGGTGACATTTTTGAATATTTCGGGTGTCAGGGTTTCGGGTTTTGTGATATCGGCGGTTACTGTTTCAACTTTGTCACCAAGAATTTTTTTGGCTTTTTTGGCATCTCGAACGAGCCCTCGCACTTGATAATCCTGCTTTATAAGTTTAGATACAACTCGTTTACCGACTCCGCCATTAGCGCCTACTACTAAGACTATTTCTGATGTGTCTACTAATTTCAGTGTCTTTTCTCCAAAGAATTTTTGCAACCATTTAACTCCCCCAGCCAAAAAACAACCCCCCTCCCAACAAACTCGCCCCAGAACAACAGCCCCAGACACACATCAAGTACTTAACAGTCAACATAAAACCAACCCCAAACAACCAAACAACCAACACACAAACACAAACTCAAACCCCATAAACAC
>JAJEAQ010000521.1 GCA_022822685.1 Trichodesmium sp. jk18x7bins.61 | reverse complement strand
CTGTTCAACGATGACGCAGTTTTAGCTAAAGCTACATGAATAATCGGCAACCCGCGACTATGTTCACCTTTCCATCTCTTTCCCTCTTGCTCCATTCCACCTCATCCCTGATGGGTGAGCCTACTTTTCGGCCAAAAAGGTGAGTCCTGACCTTTTTGGGAGGCGACTTGTTGAGCCTGTCGGCTCCCTGTTCAGGTCGCCACGAAACAGGGAGCCGACAGGCTCAAACGGGACTTGCATTCGGACCGTTTCATTACTTACTCCAAGAGTAGTCGGACTCATAGAGTCTTTTCCGTGAGGGATCGGGGCGAAAATCCCTAGAGGACTTAATGTCCCATTTCAGACAACCAGTTCAGGTCGCGCATATCCGTTTAATGCTGCCCATGCACCTTTATTATTGGAATTTGAACATACAGGATTTGGTAAGCTAGTCTCTCCCAGAGATGGGGCAGAATTAATTTATAGTGCCTTTGTTTGCTCACTTTTAAAGGGCTTAATCAATTCTCCTCGCCTTGTAAAATTTGAGGCTCCCTCGGCAGCAGGTGAAACCAGGATATCTGTAGAGAATGTTTCGGCGGTAGTAATGCCAGAAACCACAGTGGGGAATATTCCTTTTTTTGCTTCTCTAGACCAAGGTATTCCAATAATCTTAGTCAAAGATAATACCACTGATTATGATATTACCCCTGAAAAACTGCAAATCGAAACTCAGGGTAGAAAAATATATTCTGTCAATAGCTATATGGAAGCTTCAGGATTGCTATTAGCTTTACGTAATGGTATTGTTCCAGAAAGTACAACTCGCCCAATGTTTAAACTTAAACCGATTTTTTTGTGAGCTATTTCGTTGAAGTAAGCCAGAGAATTTACCTCCTCCAACTCGTCTTCAGAAGCGTACGTGGGACTTTCACCTCATTTGTTATCAAAGGAGCAATTTCTCCCATAATTAACTTCTGGGATGCTAAACAATGCTCTTGCGCTGGTTAACTTGCAGCCACATTTATAAGCTGACTAATAACCAAAGTTTAATACCGTAACGCTTCCAAGTATCTCCTCGATAGTTTAACCAATCTTTGATTAAGTCTTGATTGAGATAGGGAGCGATCGCTGCTTTTCTACTTAATAACAAATCTCTTGTTCGACGTTGCCATGTTTGTCTAAACCAAAAGTTAACGGGTACCATCATCCCACTTTTAGGGCGAGTTAATATTGCTTGTGGTAACAAGTCTGCCACTGCTTGCTTTAATACTGCTTTTTCATCTGCACCATAAATTTATATTCTGGTGGAATTTCTAAACTAAGTTCTACAATTATTTGGTCAAATAATGGGGAAAGCCCGATTAAACTAGCAGCTCTAGTCATATTATTTACTTTGGTTAAAATATGGTCTGCACCTTTATATTTGATATTGAGTAACATCAAGCGATTCAAATAATCAGCATCGGATTTTAAGTCAGATTCAAATACATAAGTTTCTGTTTTGACAGCTTCCAAAATTTCTGGCTTTAATAACTTAGATAAATCTCCAAAGCATTTATGAAAAGAGATCAGATAAGATGACACAATATCTTGTTTTTCTAGCTGCAAAGAACCATAAATATTTTTTAATAACATGGGTTGATTTTTCGGGCCGCCAAAACAATGGTCCCCCCCCTCTCCATTCAGAATAACTGCGACGTTTTCTGCTGCTAAATTTCCTAAAAGATAGTTAGGAACTGTCAATGGCTCGCCAATCGGAGCGTCTAAATTTGCGATTGTAATCGGCAGTTTATTCCACATCTCATCTGGTGTAATTTCTAGGATGTGATGTTGAGTTTGGCAATGTTGGGCAACTCAACTAGAAAATTCTAATTCGTTGGGTAATTCTGCACCAAAATGAATCGAGTAAGTATGTACTGGATAATGATGATTTTTTGCTGCTGATGCTGTGATACAACTTGAATCTAAACCACCGGATAAATAGGCTCCCACTGGTTGATTTTCAGGGAAATATTCAGGAATAATTTGCTCTAGAAGATGGCGTAATTTTTGACCATAATATTCTAATAGTTGATTGGCATCTTGAATTTGTGCTGGCGATCGCCAATTAAGACAATGGTGCATGAGTTTCTGATTCATCGGTAAAATGGAGAAAAGTTCCTGGCCGTAATTCTTTGACTTCTTGCCAAAGCGTACGCTCCCCAGGCACAAACGCACAGGAAAGATAATCCCGTAAAGCGATTAAATCTAATTGATGGGAATGGTAGGGAGAAAGAGTTTTTAACCGAGGTGCAATCCAAATTGTTGAGTTTGTGGTAGTGTAATATAAGGTGCGCCTACCTACACGATCGCGACCAATCCATAATTGTTTTTCTGCCCTATCCCAAACTGCTAAACTAAAAATTCCTTCTAGTCGCAAGAAAGTTTCTACTCCAGAACGTTGCCATAATTCTGCTATTATTTGAGTGGGAGTAGTCGGGGAGAAAATATCTAAAAAATTTTGTAGTTGTGGCAAATTAGTTAAGCAAATATCACCCACAACGACAAATCTTTGGTTACTGCTAAAAGTTGGTTGATCGTGATGAATCAGGAAGTGGCGATCGCTCTAATAAATCTCTGCTTTGATTTGATCTATTTTTCCCCTAGTCAGACACCACCAGGGAGTAACTAAATTTTTGATAGTAGCAATAGGTGGTTGTCTATTTAATGATAGAAAAGGAAATTTCATAGCTCCCAGTTTGTAGTTGCGATGCAAGCGCTCCAATTAAAGATATAGGCTAGTTAAGTTAATTAAGAAGCTTTATGAGCAGTATTTTATTGAAAAAAACCTGTGCCTGATATAAAAACAAAGCGATCACCCAGTCGATATTTTTATTCTCAACTGGGTGATTTCTGTTGCGATGCAAGCGCTCTAATTCAAAGATATAGGCTGGTTAGTTAATTAAGAAGTTTAATTATAAGTATTTTGCTCAAAAAACGTCTGCCTGATATTAAAATAAAGCGATCGCCCAAAGAAAATTTCATAGCTCCCAGTTTGTAGTTGCGCTAAAGCGCTCCAATTAAAGATATAGGCTAGTTAAGTTAATTAAGAAGCTTTATGAGCAGTATTTTATTGAAAAAAACCTGTGCCTGGTATTAAAACAAAGGGATCACCCAGTCGATATTTTTATTCTCAACTGGGTGATTTCTGCTTCATCAAACTGATACAAAGCTTCGTCACTCTATAACCACCCTAGATTTTTAATGGCGCTTGCATCGCAACTACGAACAAACAAAATTTTTATACCCAATTAAGCGGATATGATATGACTTGCTTTTGAAAAGAGATATTTGAAAAACTTCTATATTTTTTGGGATCGAAGATGCACCCCTTAAGTTAAAAGTTGCTGAATCATTCGTTCAGCTTGGAAAGCATAACTACCTTCAAATAGATTAAAATGGTTCAGGGTATGATAGAGGTTATACAAGATTTTGCGTTGTTTGTAGCCGTCATCTAATGGCCAAGCTTGATTGTAAGCACGATAAAAAGCACTAGGAAAACTACCAAATAATTCAGTCATGGCCAGATCAACTTCGCGATCGCCCCAATAAGTTGCCGGATCGAAAATCACAGGCTCCCCATCTACACTAACTGAAGCATTACCACCCCACAAGTCACCGTGAACTAAAGATGGTTGAGGTTGATGGCCTGCTAATAAGTCGGGGATAATTTCTAGTAAGCGAGCGCCTTGAAGAAAACTGCCACCGCGACGCTTTGCCAACTTTAACTGATAACCGATACGATGTTCTGCCCAAAACTTAGTCCAATCTTGAGTCCAAGTATTAATTTGAGGAGTGGAACCAATAGTATTGTTAATATCCCAACCAAACTGAGTTTTACCTGAATAGCGATGTAAAGCAGCCAGTTTTCTACCCATCTCTCCCCAAGATTTATCGTTTCTGCGGCCACCTAAGTCTAGCCACTCTAAAACTATATAACAATGATTACCTTCTGTGCCATAGCAGATGGGTTTGGGAACTCGAATGGTTTTGCTTTGCCACATTTGGTTTAACCCTAAAGCTTCTGCTTCAAACATTGGTATCTGGGAAGCTTGATTGAACTTAACAAAATAGCTCTTAATCCCATCAGTCAGTTGATAACTAGTGTTGATGCAACCCCCGCCAACTGAGCGATGGTCTTTAACTTCAAATTTTTCTCCTGTTACTTCGCTAATATGTAAGGCGATTTTTTTCCACATATTTGTAATAGCATTATTTTTAGCTATTTTATAGACTTATGTAGTGAAGCTATTCTCAAATAGATTAATACTAATTTAGTCGTTGGTTTGCTATAACCATAATGTTAGGTAGGTAAATATTGAGTTATTGATATTAACGGTAAATTAGGGCAATATTTACCCACCCTACTACCTCTATATCTATCACATTATTTGCTCAAATTGATACAATTAGGGACTGGTAGAAACCCAAAATATTTTCATGGATAAAAAATTATTAAAAAATGAAGTTTGAAGTCAAGCTCACAAGAAAGTCACTAAGCTCCTAACTTTAGCTATTGGGTTCCTGAGTTGAAAGTAGAGACTCAAAAGATTTATCAAGCTCCATTCTCTGTTTTGCTTGATGCAAAAAGTAACCACTCATCATTGCAGAAGCTAGAAGTTGACCAAGGTGTTCCCGGCTAGTTGTTATTGCTACACCAAAATTTTCTGGTGGTAAATGCCCCAACATTCCTCTTAAATTTTGTTCCATAATTTCAGCAACTTGTGGATCTGGTTTAGAAAGTTGAGCAAAAGTTTCTGGGTTTAGAGATTGAACATATTGCCATAATAAGTTATTGCTATTTGCTTGGTTGGCAAGAGGTTCAGATGGACGATTTGGAAAATTCTTCATGGTTTAGACCTCACATAACTAGAGTTGTTTAATATCTAGTTACATACTAACAGGATATTTTTCAGGTACTCTAGTCAGTGCAACCGAACTTTCTAAGACGGATTGTTCTACAATATTCAAAGCATATTTATAATTTTATGTTGTACTCAAAAGCTGAAAAAATCAAGTGCTTGTTACTGAATAAATTAGTATTTTCTATATAGATTTTCTCAGGAATTTATCTAATCTAGAACCTGTGATTATTGGTTCGGTTATCCGTATCAATGTTAGCAAAATACCCAAATACCAGACGAGGGTAGAGGGATATATTTTGAAATTATGTAAATCATTATATTAAATGGTCGAAATTAGTTAGATGTAAATTGGTGATTATAGAAATAGCTGTTTGACGCTAACAGAGAAGTCACTAATCTCAAGGTTAAGAACCCAAACAAATAAAATATTTTACTTACTAATTAAACTCAAAAATAGGAGTATAAACTGATGACACCCTCAGATAAAAACTTACAAGCTATGCCTCAAGTAGTTGCTTATGTATTAGCTGCTGCCTTAAGTGCAGGTTTAACCTTAACTGCTATACGTACTTTTCCTAGAGTATTTCTGCCTATAGAAAACACAGAAGCTACTCAAGAGAATTCTCAGATAGTGGAAAATATTAACAAACCTACATTGCCCAAAGTAGCAGCACTGAACCCGGATAGTTTTGTAGCTACTGCGGTGGAGAAAGTTGGGCCAGCCGTAGTCCGAATTGATACACAGCGCACAGTAGGGAATAATAAATCTAATTCATTTTTTAATGATCCATTCTTCCGTCGCTTTTTTGGAGAAGATAGTTTTCCCCAGTTTCCGAAAGAGTATCAACAACGGGGGCAAGGCTCTGGTTTTATTCTTGATAGCAGCGGTATTATTTTGACTAATGCCCATGTTGTTAAAGGTGCAGATACTGTGACAGTCAAGCTGAAAGATGGCCGTAGTTTTGAAGGGGAATTGCGGGGTATAGATGAACCTTCCGATTTGGCAGTGGTCAAAATTGATGGGGAAAATTTACCCGTGGCCACTTTGGGAAATTCTAGTCAGGTAGAAGTGGGGGATTGGGCGATCGCTGTTGGTAATCCCCTGGGATTAGATAATACAGTAACATTGGGTATTGTCAGTTCTCTCGATCGCCCTAGCTCTGAGGCGGGTATTCCTGATAAACGTCTTGATTTTATTCAAACTGATGCTGCCATTAATCCTGGTAACTCTGGAGGACCTTTAGTAAATTCTCAGGGAGAGGTGATTGGTATCAATACAGCGATTCGTGCGGATGGACAAGGTATTGGATTTGCTATTCCTATTGATCAAGCAAAAGTTATTCAAGAAAAGTTAGCTAGAGGAGAGAGTATTCCTCATCCTTATATTGGGGTGCGGATGATTTCCCTGACTCCTGAAATCATTCAAAAATTAAATGAAAATCCTAATTCCTTAATACGAGTACCTGACACTGAGGGTGTTTTGATTATTCAGGTAGTTCCTAATAGCCCAGCAGCTAGGGATGGTTTACGCCGTGGAGATGTGATTACAGAGGTTGATGGTAATAAAATTAGTACTGCTGAACAACTACAGAATATAGTAGAGAAAAGTCAGATTGGTCAACCTTTACAAATTACTGTCAAGCGTGGCTCAGAAACTGAAACATTATCAGTGCGTCCTCAAGAACTACAAAATGCTAGTTGAGCAAAATTAGTAGACTCCAGCACCAAGCCGCACACAGAAAATTTTCAGTGCTAGGATGAATCCTGGCAGATAGTTGATATAAATCTCCAAAAAATTATGTAGAGACGTTCCATGGAACGTCCCTACAAGGGTTGAGAAAAAGGGCGTTGCTGAATCAAGCTATGAATAACGTATGGAACAGATATATTCTGCCATCGAAGATAATGGATTAAAAGACTAATTAAATACTTCAACATTTCCATTAACTATTATAATTCATAGTCTAAATCAGCAACACCAGAAAAAGTTTATTTATTTGTTGAAGATATTTAAAAATAGTTAAGATTGATTAAACCATACCAAAAAAAGTTAGTGACTCAAACCCCTTAATCTGCAAAAGCAGTTTGATAGATTTGTTGTTCCCGATTAATAAAAACTTCAGCTAATGTTTGATAAGCTTCAGTCCAGGCTATCATTACTTCTTCGGTTGCTGCATCTGTCAAAATATCTTTAATTGCTTGGAGTAAACATTCCCCCACAATAGGATACTGTTCTGGTAAAACGTGGGCCTGTACGTGACGATGAGCTATCTGATCTACCATTGCTTTTAATCCTTCGAGATCGTCTATATGAACTGCATAGCTATAAACTGCGATAGCAAGTTTCGCAGGTTGACTACCATTAGCTTGTGCAGACATATCAAACTGTGCTTTAACTTCTGGATATTTGTCAAACATAATCTCATACATTCTAGTAGTAATTTTTCGACCATTTTCTTTGAGGATAGGGGCGGTAGATTTGACAATATCGATAGTTTTTTGACTAATGCCCTGTTTCGGTTGAGATTGTTCTGACTTGATCATAACAAATGCTAGATTTTCGATCGCTTGCAAAGCATGAGGTGCATTAGCTGGCATAAATACAAATACCCCAGGGGCGAGAACAATATCTTTCCCCTCTAAATTCATGGTTCCTCTTCCTTCTATTACTGTTACGAAAATGTTACTAGTGGAAGTATGTTTGCCAATTTGAGTACCTGTAGGCAAACACAACAAACTATATTCACTGTTGTTGTCTTTGATCAAAACTTTACAGAAAACGCCATTGGTGGGATATTCAATTAAATCCTGTAAGGTAGCAGTAAAAGAATTGTTCGATGTTGCAATAGGGCTATTCATAATTTCACAAACTCCACTGATTGAGAGTAGCTTCCGTCAGTCATATAACGATGCTACCGGACATGATATTATTTAGTATAGCAATCAGGAATCATATGTGAGAGACTGATTTGAGAATTCCTTGATTTATTTGAAAATGCAGAATAATTTCTAATAAATCATTCCTGATTGCTATATTTATTTTCTTTGCTATTTCTTTAAGCTTTAGTAATTGCTTATGTTTTGTGAGAGTCAAACCATAATCTTCTTGAGCATTAGAGAAAAGGATGCAAGTAAACTAACAAGAAGAACAATCACACACAGCTTTTTCTTAACTGTTTCTAATCTAAGACAGATAGAAGAATGTTTGAGTTCACTCATAATGGTGATTTTATTCTCCTACTACTGAGTGAGCAAACAATTAAAAATCATGAATTACGCATTCATGCTATATATAGCGTACAAATTGGTCAATATTAGTAACATTGCTACTATAGATAGTGCTGTTTCGTAAATTATGAAAATTTAACTTATGATCATTGGTTGAATTTTGATTAGTCAGGACTTACACATTTTGGGATTGTCAACTCTATATATAGTGTTGCGCAACAGTTTGAAATTCCTATATATAGTGCTTTTGCGTAAGTCCTGTTAGTTTATTAGGGGGTATGGAAACCGGATTTAGTATAAACTTTTTTCCTACCCTATTTCAGTCAATATAACAATATTTTTTGAAATTGGTATAACCGTTCAGGGATATACTAATCAGATTTTTAGTTGTATATTTACTTGGCCAAAATAACAAAATCAATGATTGTGAAAGATTACTCGTCGTGGAGTCAATTAAAACAAATTTATATCTTTTAAGATTTAGCTGAAACACAATTACAGAGTCTTGCTCCCAATAGTTACGTTCGAGAATATCAACAAGATGAGATAGTAATATATGAAGGCGATCGCCTTCGGCAACAACTTTATCAGTCATCAGTTAACTGTTAACTATTCCAACGTTGAATTTCCGGAACATCACTATCTAACATCTGCCTGTTAGTTTGATTTTTATTTATACCAACTTATTTAGTTATATTAAATACTGTTTGTTGACTGCTAGTATAATATCAAAAATATTGTAGATGTATTGTACTCTGAAAAAGGACTAATTACTGAGTCATCGACCCCCAAAGAGGGGGCTTGACATACACTGGTTAATCGCCGAGTGTTGTTCATCCCGTAGCGGGAGGCGCAGCCTGCCGTAAGGCAAAGCTGGCGGTTTTTCAAACTATCAAAGGTTTTATATGAAGACTAACTTCGGGCAACAATCTTTAATTACTGCTTTTTTACTAACTTTTTCCTGTATGGTTTACTTGAGCTTGCTTGTGAGTAATGCCAAAAGCCAAACTACTGGGTTGCTATCTCAAAACGAATATCCTCAAGATTTTGCAGAGGGTTATCAGGCAAGTTGTCAAGTCAATGCTGTTACAGAAGGATTATCTACACAACAAGCTAAAACATTATGTAATTGTACTCTGAGTCAGTTTCGCTCCAAATATTCCTTAGAAAAATTTCAGCAACTGCTAAAAAAAGCAGCAAAGGAGAAAGCACCAGAGGAGTTAACAGAGGTAGGAGAGTTTTGTGCTCAGAAGTTGATAGAGTAAAAAAAATCAAGACTAGAGTATAGAGTAGTTGTCAACTGAAAAAAATGGAACAGTCTTCAGCAAAAAATCTGCGACAGCGCTGGAATATTTCTAGATGGGCGATCGCTAAACCCTGGTTAACTATCTGTTGTTGGCTAACTATAACTATAGCAGGGCTGTTTGCCTTTAGTAGTCTCAAGTATGCCCTATTTCCCGAAGTCGCTTTTCCAGTAGTGTTAGTACAAGCAACAGCGCCTTTTGATACTGCCATAGAAACAAAAACGCAAATTACAGCACCCATAGAAAAAGCAGTTGCATCCCTGGAAAATAAAGGATTGTATGAATTGCGTTCCTCAACATATCCAGGCCAAGCTATGATCAACATGGCTTTTACCACCTTAAATAATTTAGAATCAGCAACAGCAGATGTTGAAACTGCTCTTAAACAAGTAACTCTACCTTCAGAAACTACTTTACAAGTAATCAGTCTTAACTTAAACGAGTCAGGAGCTATTAGCTACGCTATTACCAGTGACAGTCAAAGCCTCAGTGAATTAACTAAAATTTCTCAAAATCAAATTATTCCTACTATTGCCAAATTGCCGGGAGTATTAAAAGTGAATCTATTCGGTGATGCTAGCTCAGAAGTAGATACTGACGCACTACTCTCTACTACTCCCCAAACTCTAGTAAGTTTCAATGGTGATAATGCTCTAGCTTTTCAAGTAGTTAAACGTAGTGATGCTAATACCTTAGAGGTTGTGAGTGAGGTAGAAGCAACTGTTGCCAAGTTGCAGGCTGACTTACCTGAAGTCAAGCTGCTCTTAGCAGAAACTCAAGCAGATTATATTCAAGAAGCAACCCAAGCAACTATTGATGCTTTGCTCTGGGCAATTATTTTAGCAGTGGCAGTAATTTTTCCTTTCTTACGGAATTGGCAAGCAACTATAATTACGGCTTTGGCAATACCTATTTCATTATTAGGAACTTGTATTGTCATGGCAATATTTGAGTTTAATTTAGAAACTATTACTCTCCTAGCATTGGCAATCATAATTGGGATTATTGTTGATGATGCTATTGTGGATGTGGAGAATATTTCTCGGCATCTGGAAGCGAGAGAAACTCCCAGACAAGCAGCAATTTCTGGTACTGATGAAATAGGTTTAACTGTTGTTGCTTCTACCTGCACTATTGCAGCAGTATTTCTGCCAGTTGCTTTTATGGGTGATACTCTGGGTCAATTTTTTCAGCCTTTCGGTTTAACTGTTTCAGCAGCAGTATTGATTTCTTTATTGATTGCTCGCACTTTATCCCCGATATTGGCGGTTTGGTGGCTCAAACCAAAGTTAACTCAAAAACAAGAGGGTTTATTAAATCAAACACAAAAATGGGAGAATAGATTATCTAATCAATACCAAAAGTTACTTAATTGGTCATTAAATCATCGAAAACTTGTGATAGTAATCGCTTTACTCAGTTTTGTTGCTGGTGTGGCTATGATTCCTCTAATTCCTAAAGGATTAGTACCTCAACTGGATAGAGGGGAATTTAATATTACCTACTCTTATCCTCTGCCTAATTTTGTTAGTAATACTGAAAATTATCCCTCTCCTCAAGACATTAAACCTCCTACTAACAATTCAATTTTTGCTGAAGGTGCATTTAGTTGGATTAGTGATTTAACTAAATCTCCGAGTAGAATCTTGTTAAGAAAATCTCGTACAGTAGCGCAACAGATTGAAGAGATTGTTTTATCTGCCCCAGAGGTAGAATCAGTTTTCAGTATTGCCGGTTTCCAGAGTGAACCAAATAGCGGTAAAGTATATGTGAAACTCAAAAAAGAGCGATCGCTAACTACTGCCCAAGTACAGGAGAAAACTCGTATTGCTTTATCAGAGTTAAAAAAAGTGGCTGTTAGTGTTGAGGATATTCCTTTTGTAGAGACTGGTGCAGGAAAACCTTTTGAGATTATGTTATTGGGAGATAATCGGGAAATTCTCCACGATTCTGCTACAGAAATTAAAACTCAGATTGAAAAATTACCAGGATTTGTAGATGTAATAGTAACGCCTCCGTTTAATAATGTTGATAACCCAATGGAAATTGCTCGCCGTGGTAGGCAGCCAGTTTTTTATATTACAGCTAATCTTTCTGATGGTTTAGGATTGGGGGATGCAATTGATTTAGCAGTAGAAGTGGCTCAACCAATTTTACATCCTGGTGTCAAGTTAGATTTGGGAGGAGATTCCCTACGAATTGGGGAAGTATTTAGTAGTTTTGCTGTAACATTAACTTTGTCTGTTGTGTGTATGTTAACAGTGCTAATGTTACTTTTTGGTAGATTTTTAGAACCTTTAGTCGTTGGTTTGTGTTTGCCTCTATCTATTGTAGGAGCAATGTTAGGGTTATTAGTTACTCAGAGTGATTTTGGGGTGATTTCCCTACTTGGTTTAATTTTTCTACTCGGTTTGCTCGACAAAAATGCCTTGTTGCTGATGGATTGTATTAATCAATTCCGTCAATCTGGATTAAATCGTAGACAGGCAATTTTACAAACTGGATTAGTGCGACTGCGGCCAATTTTGATGACCACAAGTTCGACAGTTTTAGGAATGTTGCCGATCGCTCTGGGCTTAGGATCCGGTGCAGAATTACGACAACCTCTAGCTGTAGCAATTATTGGAGGATTGATTACTTCTACTTTGTTGAGTTTAATTGTAGTTCCTGTTCTATATACTTTGCTAGAAGATTGCTGGGAAGTGATATCAAATCTTAAATTTAGCAGTCAGAGCAGTCAGTAGGAGTTTTGTCACCAATAAAAAAGTCTTTGTTTGTAGTTGCGATGTGGCGCTAGAAATATATTGGAAGAGTGGTTAGGGTATCTACTAATCTAATTATAAGTGTTTTACCGACAATGAAATATAGCGGTTCGCGCTCAGGTATTTACAACTCATATAATGTCCGCTTAATTAGTGATAAAAAACTTTCTCCTCCTTATACCTTCTTTTTTCCCTCTGCGCCTCCTTCTTCCTTCTTCCTTCTTCCGCGTATCCTAGATGCAGAGGCGATCGCCTTGAGGGACAGCCCATGAATCGAGGAGACTTAAGTAATGAACAGTGGGATAGATTAAAACCCCTACTTCCACCAATGAAACCCCAAACTGGTAGACCTAGTCACGACCACCGACAAGTGGTCAACGGCATTCTCTGGATACTCAGAACTGGAGCCCCGTGGCGAGACTTGCCAGAACGTTATGGCAAGTGGCCACGCTTTGCCACACGGTTTGATCGGTGGCAAAAAGCTCAGGTTTGGCCTCCCATACTAGAAAGCCTACAAGCCGAGGCAGACAAACAAGGAAAGCTAGACTGGGAGGTTCATGACGTTGATGGCAGCGTGATTCGTGCCCACCAACATGCTGCTGGTGGAAAAAAGGGGGATCAGCAGAGGAAAAACTAGGTCGTTCCCGTGGTGGTTTTAGTACAAAAATACACATACGTTGTGACAAAGGCTACACAGATCGTCGCATACGCAATTACTTACGCGATCGCGGTATCCGTCTGACAATTCCACGACTGTCGAATGAACCATGCCGAGGACGATTTAGCCGATAAATCTATCGTCTTTCATGTAGCGAAGCTAAAACGCAACATTGTTGAACGCACTATCAATCAACTCAAGCAAGATCGACGTATCCCTACCCGGTATGAGAAACTGGCTGCCAATTATACAGCCATGATTACGATCTGGTCGCGTCACGGAGTTCGATCACCTGCATTCTTTTGTGGTTATAGTTTGAAAACACGCCCTTGCCTCCGGATTTGGTATCAGCATAAAATGCTTAAGCTGCAACTGCTTCTTCATAAGGCACAAAAGCTTTCTTCATAGCGCCGCAAATTGGACAATGCCAATCATCAGGAATGTCTTCAAATGGAGTGCCAGGAGCAATACCAGAATCAGGATCGCCGACAACTGGATCGTAGATATTTGAACATGCCCGGCAAATCCATTTACGAGTTGCAGGATCACTACCAGCAGCTTTCTTTTTGGGTTCC
Organism: Trichodesmium sp. jk18x7bins.61; assembly: GCA_022822685.1. Lineage (GTDB taxonomy): Bacteria > Cyanobacteriota > Cyanobacteriia > Cyanobacteriales > Microcoleaceae > JAJEAQ01. The sequence goes on along the minus strand of JAJEAQ010000521.1, from coordinate 9,397 downwards.
TTGCCGTTGAGGCTGTCGAGAGCTTCTGTATATTGATTGGCGTGGTGGTTTTCAATGTTGGTGAGTAAACCAAAATTGTGAGCTGCTCGGCGGAAGGTGGCAGCGTGTTCGCGAGATTCTGCTTCTTGCTCTTTGAATTCTGCTACAGCTCCACCATCGCGTTCGGCTCGTGCTTGTGCAGCAAATTCTGGGTACATGGTCGTATATTCGTAAGTTTCACCTTCTATTGCTAATTCTAGGCAACGAGCAGCGATCGCTTTTTTTTGCTCATCAGTCAAGGTGGAGGGAACTTCTACCGCCAACTCAGGATAGAGCAAGCGAAAGTGAGCAAAAGCGTGTAGAGTTTCTTGGTTTGCTGTATCTTTAAAGAGTTTAGACAAATCATCCATGCCTAGCTTCTTGGCCACTTCAGCAAAGAATAGATATTTACGGTTGGCCATTGATTCTCCTGCAAAGGCTTCGGACAAATTTTCGGCAGTGTTAGAGTTGGACAAGTCCATGGTGTTCTCCTCAAATGATGAGTTATTCAGTTAACTCAGTTATTTCTAATAATAATTCTGATTTAGTAAAGTGTCAATAAAAATATTAATTCAAACTAAATAACTAATATTTACTGAGATGTGTTTTTATATATAAAAAAATTAAAATATAAAAATAATAAGTTTAGTTAATGAACAACAATTATACTGCAACAAATATTAAGAGAAAAATGCAATCTCAAGGGCTGAGAATTACTCCTCAGCGACTTGCAGTTTATGCTAATCTCCTATCTCGTTCAGACCATCCAACTGTTGAGGAAATTCTCAGTGAAATAAACCGAAAGTTACTAATTTATTCTAAGGCAATTATTTATAGTGCTTTAACTGTGTTACGGAAGTGGGATTAGTTAAAGAGGTACTGCTGGGTGAAGGAGTGACTCGTTATGATTGATGCTAATGTTCAGCCCCATCATCATTTTTGTTGTGAGGACTGTGGTACAATTATTGATATAAACTGGGAAACTTTTAGTAATTTGCCAGTAGATAGCTTACCTCCGGGACTTCATGCTAAAAGTTATGAGGTTATTGTTAGGGGTAAATGTAATTATCATAATTGTCATCAAGCATAGATGGATAAGTCATGCATTGCCGAGTTCTGGATCGCCCATAAAAAAAAAGAATCCTCGACAAGATAGTCAAAACCAAGAGAAAAAAGAGTTATTATCTGGTTTGATTTTTGCTAATTAGGGTATTAATAGTATGAAAGTCAAAAGATTTAATCACATTGCAATTATTTGTTCTGATTATGAAAAATCAAAGCATTTTTATGTGAATATATTAGGGTTTGAAATTATTCAAGAAACTTGGAGAAAGGCACGGAATTCTTATAAATTAGATTTGCGTGTAGGTAATGGCGATCAGATTGAGTTATTTTCATTTCTGAACCCACCAAAAAGATTAACTCGCCCAGAAGCTTGTGGTTTAAGACATTTAGCTTTAGAAGTAGGTAATATTGATGAATCTGTTGACTATTTGAAATCCCACGGTATAGAAGTAGAAAATATTAGAGTTGATGAAATAACTGGCAAGCGTTTTACTTTTTTTCCTGATCCAGACCAATTACCATTAGAAATTTATGAAAGTTAGAAGATTAGATGAAGTAAGAAGTAATATCAATTATTTGTCAAGTTAGAACTACTTTATCCCCTCTAGCCCTCTTTAGAAAGACGGGGAGTGCTAATTCACTATCCAAGAGAAACAGCATCAGAAGGTAAATAAATTTTTTTAATTTAGATTGTAGGTAGCAGATTAATGTTTTTTTTAACTCTAATTTTTTACTTTCAATTGTCTATTGATAAATGTTTGATTTCTCTTTTATCAACCTAACCTACTGATGCCATAAAAGTGCTAGGATTTTAATAAAACGATTAATTATTGGTAGAATGGAACTAGAAATCTATAGCAAAGCAGTAGCAAAAGCTCGTGCAGGCGATTATCAAGCGGCAATTTGGGAGTTTAGCCAAGTTATAGAAATTAATCCTAACTTTGTTGAAGCTTATTATGGTAGAGGGCTGGCCAAGTTCGATTTAGGAGAAGAAAAAGAAGCAATTGCAGACTATACTCAAGCTTTGGCAATTAATCCAGATTATATAAATGCTTATTTAGGTCGTGGTATGGCTAGGTTAGCAATAGGAGATATTTTAGGCTCTATTGAAGATGCTAATCGGATAATTTCTATTAATATTAACTATGCTCCTGCATATAAATTATTGGGTAGTGCTTACCGTCAACAGAATAATCAAGAAAGTGCAATTGCTTATTTTAAGCGCGGGGCTGAGTTATATTTAGAACAGAAAGATGCTGTTAATTGTCGGAAATGTTTGAATAATATTAAAAATTTACAATCTGTATCTGCTCCTCCTGTTGAAGCTAAACATAATGCTAATAGTAAAAAATTTTTAACTCTGGTCTTGGAAAAAATTGAGAAAGGCGATCACAAAGGAGCTATAGAAGATTTAAACTGGGCTTTGCAAGTAGATGCTCAGGATGCTCAAGCTTATTGTTGTCGGGGAATTATTCGTTATAAACAAGGGGATAATTTAGGAGCAATATCAGATTTTAATAAAGCTTTACAATTGAACGATAACGATGTTTTGGCTTATCGGAATCGTGGTATGATTCGGAGTCAAATGGGCGATAGTAAGGGAGCGATCGCCGATTTTAATGCCGTCTTAAAAATTGAACCGAATAATACAGTTACTTATATAATTAGAGGAAATGCTTTTCGGGATATGGGAGCCTATCAAGAAGCGATCGCAGATTATGAACAAGCTTTAAAAATTAATCCTCGTGAGGCTAAAGCTTTGTATAATCGGGGCATTGTTTATTCCCGTCTAGAAGAAATGACAAAAGCTGTAGGTGATTATCAGAATGCTGCCCAATTATTTGGGGATGGGGAAGACTGGAGTAATTATCAAAAAACATTAGATCAATTGAAGAAAATTCAAACATCTATCCCTAGTCAAGATATGAATGAAGATGCCAAGTATCGGCAACTACAACAACAACTTTTAAGAATGGTTGGTGGGCATTGGGAAATAGCAGAACAATTAATTACAAAATTTCGAGAAAAATACCCTGGAAGGAATCGGGTGTGGTATTTGGAAAAAATTATATCTGATTGGCAGCAGCAGTAGGAGATTTGCAAGAAATAAATTATCCATTTTATGGGGTAGGCAGAATGCCTGCCCGAAATATGAGAGAGGGAGGACATACATGAGTTCTGGTTGACAGAGATTTCTTGACTTCGTGACTACAGCGCGAACAATTTTGACTTGTATTATGAAAAGCATACCTCTCAATCCTCTCAATCGCTTCCATAATATCTCTTAATTTTTCAACATTATTTCTCATAACTGTATGGCTTCTCGTAAAACTCTTTCTTTCAGACGTTTTCGCAAACCTTTTTCTGTTACTAAGTCGACTTGACAGCCTAATAACTCTTGCAACTCCATTAACAAGCCACCCAAATCGAATAAACTTCTACCAAGTTCCATATCTACCAATAAATCAATATCGCTACTAGCATCAGCTTCACCCCGCGCCACCGAACCCAAAATTCGTACGTTATACGCGCCATATTTGTTAGCTAATACCAATTTCATAAAATATTGCTACAATGCATTGCTCTGCTGCTATGGATATACAGATTAAGATTGTAACTACCTTTTTTGAATTTGCTATAACTCCAAGATTCCTTGACGATAATTATTCAAAATATTTTCCAGTCTATTTTCAAATTCCATACTCAGACTCAATTTCTCATTTACAGGACTTACGCAAAAAAACGCTATATGTAGTAATTTAAACTCTATTTAAACAGTATATATAGCGTTTACAACCCAAAAATGGGTAAGTCCTGATTCAATAAAGTCCCTAGTTGGGATGTCGCCCTATAGTTTTATCATGGGAGCGGCATCCCAACTGCAAACCAAGGTTTTTATAATACCAAATTCAAAAAATACGTACGGGAGCAAGATGATCTCACTACCTTCGTGATGATGAGTGTCGCGAAATTAGATGAAATTCGTATAATATCATGTCCGGTTGAACAGTTATAAATAAATTAGGGAGGAGTTAAGAGTTAGGAGTTAGGAGGGAAAAAAATAAGATATAAGGAGGAGAAAGTTTTTTTGATCACGAATTAAGCGGATATAATCAGGACTTCCGCAATGGCACTATGGATAGTGGCAATGTCCTAATATTGGCAATATTATACGCTATTTATAGCGTGAATGCGTAAGTCATGATCATATTATTTAACATTAGAAAGGAGGGAAGAAATTAACTCTGTTTGCCTTTATAACCAGCCTAGAGATAGCTTTTACAGCGTATCACATTTATATGGGATACATTAATTTTAGTAGTTCAACATTCAGTAAATACTAACCACTTCAAAAACTATTTTACAAACTATTGCGACTGTACTTTAGAAAGCTGGAATACGCTGCAAGTCTTAAACTTTACGCCTACTCCCTACTATAAAACCACCAACTATAACAAAACCAATTATTAAGCTTGGTTCAGGAACTGAAGTTATTTCCTCCTCCCTCTGGATTGCAGTTATAGCATTAACATTTTGTGGTTTTGGGGAAAATAAATCAGGCCTATTAGGATTTGGTTGTATCAAGAGCTTAGTGCCATCACCATAAACGAACTTTAAGTTCGCCAACTTCCCCGTAAACTGATCTAACCTATAGCCGAATCCCCCAATACTGATAGAGTTTAAGTTAATTTCTTGAGTACTTTCTTTGAAGCTAAAATACAAATCATTATACTGAGAACTTCCATTCACCACATTATCATAAGTTGCTAAGAGACTATCTTAGGAGTTAAAGAAAGACACAGTTAAGGAGTCTAGATATTTGTTTCTCCACTACCACTTTCTAAGAATTCATTTGGAGCCAAATTTTCATCATAGCTAAATGACTCTTTTGCAGAATAACCTCCACTTCTAGTAGCCTCAAAGTCAAAAACTATAGCTTGTGCAGTTGTTGCCATTAAAGTTATTGTGGTGATTACTAAAGTAGCAGTAAAAGCAGTAGTAGCTAGATTTTTTGGCAACCATAGTGCATTCTTGATCAAAGATATATGATTTCTTTTCAAGATCATAAGTACATCCTTGTCTTTAAAGTTTACTTGAGTTTACTTGAGTCAAAATAGCCTGACTTCAGGTAAATTAGGTACATTAACAAGAGTTTGTAGACCAGTTTTTTTAATACTGGCGATTCATCAAATTAAGTACTGTAGCTTATTTACTTGTAATCTGCTCTATCAAATTTGTATATTTATAATACTGCCATTAACATAATTGAGGTGACAAGGGATCAGCCAAAATAAAAAAGACATAATTGTGTCAATTATGTCTCCTAAAAACTATTTGCATTAATTCGACTAGACTTTGGACAAATTACTTACTGATGTAAGCTTTAATTAAACGATTTTGGATTGTCTGGAGCTATGTCAGGCTCAGCTTAGGGACTTCCAAGAAATCAATTATCCCAAAAAATCCAGAGATAGAAGCTTTAACAAGCAAGCATCCTGCCCGCTGCACAGGATGGATAATTTATGGAAAATTTCTTATCTAGCGCTTCTACTCAAAATCAACTTAATTCTGCTGTCATACTAATTATTGTTTCCACAGTTTTTCCAGGTTCAGCAGTTAATAAACTTTCCCCTGTCTTCATAGAATTACGAGGGGCTGTCCAAGGTTCTAAACAATAAAAATCTTTACCTTTGACTGTCCAAAAAACTAGGGTTGAGTAGTTACTATCATAATTAATAGTTAATTTCAAGTTGCGACTTTTATCCGTCACTACTGCTGACTGTTTCGACAAATTGACGAAAGCAAAATCAATTTCTTCAGCATTAAAATCAAATTTTCCATAAAAAGCATTAACAGTCAGTTCTCCTTTCAGCTTATACTCATTTGAAGGTAAATCAAATTCTAATTGACTCTTATCTGCTACAGCAAAATAAGGATGAATACCTGTTGCAAATGGCATGGGTTTCTGAGATAAATTAGTATGATAAAATCGCATCTCTAGAGTATTGCCCCGCAAAGTATAGATGTAATTTAACTCAAAATTAAATGGATATCCTGCCAAAGTTTCCTCATTGCTGCGGAGTGTCACGGTTATAGTAGCACCATCTGCAGAAGATTGTTGGGTCATTTCCCAGGGGAGGGTACGGGCAAAACCATGTTGCTTGAGTTTGTAACTCTGTCCGTCTATTGTGTAGGTATCGTCAGGCAAATTACCACAGATAGGAAATAATAGAGGAATACCACCGCGCACCGAAAGAGTGGGATCGGCAAAACGTTCCTTATCCATGTAAAATATTTTTTGGTCTTGGATACGCCAGTCGGTGATAATGCCTCCTCTTTCAGGAACGACAACAACTAAAGATTGAGTGGGTTCGTCGGAAAGAATGTAGGATTTATATTGGCTTTGTCCAACTTTAGCAGACATAGATGATTTACCTAAAACAACTGCTATTAACTTCTCACAAAATTGTCTGAAAAACTATTCATTTTGAACCTATATAACCAATTTCAGATATATATAATTAGTATTTGCAAGTCTTTCAAGTATCTGTTTTGAGGTAAAAATTAGCTAGCAAATTTAATTTCATCCTAATAGAGTATGTCAACTTTTTTAAATTTATATATACTTCAAAAATGAATCCTTTACTCAATTTTTTATACATCTATTTGTTTGTTGGGGACATTTCTATTTATCTTATTCTTAATATTTACTGTTAAGCTAGTCGGAAAGTCGTTGGACGTTAATCTTTCTTCCAATTTATTCGGAGGACTTGACTATATAGGCTTAGGAGTATCAATTTGGCTAGAGCTAATCTTTTCTGTGATTGTTTATCTGGTATTTTCCTTTTCAGTCATTTTTATGATTTTGCTTTTTCAAGGAAATCAGAATCTTGAAAATTATGCAATAGTTATATGGTTAATGTCTATCTTGATAGGAATCATACTAGGATTTGGTTTGTACGCTTATCTTCACTTCCTAGCAGATGTAAAAGTTGGTGGTGACAAACATATTCCCAGTGATGTACCTACAGACTCTGCCGTTGCTTTAATCAACTTTTGGTAAAGTGCAGATGGCCATGATGACTCAACGACTCCAACTTTATTCAACCCTCCTGAAGTATCACAGTATTGCAGTATTGGTAAGTTTTCTAGTGCTTGGCCAATCAATAAATGCAAAATCTCTACAGACTATAGTACAAGGGGAAGCCAAGCCTACTATTTCAGAATTTACCCCACTGGAGTTAGAGAAATACATCAGAAAAGAAATTCCCAGGAATGAAGGGCATACTTATCAGGTTAACTTAGAAGTTGGACAATATGCGCAGGTTACTGTCACTCAGGAAGGGATCGATCTAGAAATTTTACTCTTTGCACCTGATGGTCAAAGTTTGAGGAAAGTCAATCTCTTGGATGCCAATCAAGGTGCAGAAAATTTATTTTGGATTGCTGAAATTCCTGGCAAATATCGGCTGCCAATTCAACCTGTTGAGACAGATGGGAATCATCACAGGGGAAGTTATGAGGTTTGCCTTCGGGTATTACGAGTGGCAACAGAGCCCGAACGCTCTTATGTTAAAACTCGTAGATTGGCAGAGGAAACTTCAGAGGAAGTTGTCAGGCTTTACCTGGAGGGCGGGGAAGAATCCCAACGGCAGGCGATCGCTACAGCCAAAACAGCTTTGACTTTGTGGCAACAACTGGAAGAACGTTCCTTAGAAGCTTGGATGTTGTTAAGTTTGGGTATTATCCATGCAGCATTACAAGAGCAGCAAATTGCTCTAAGTTATTATGATCACGCTCTGCCGATTTTCGCAACGTTAAAAAATTTGAGCGGGCAGGCTCAGACTTTAGAAATGAAAGCTTATGCTGATTTTAAGTTGGAGGAACAACAGAAGGCGATCACCAGTTTAGAGCAAGCACAAAAGCTCTATGGCCAATATGGCGCTCTGGTTGGTGCAACGAGAATGACAAAAGCGATCGCTAGATCATACCACTTGATGGGAGAAACTGAACTTGCTGTAGCAGGATATCAACAAGCTTTACAACAGTATCGCGAGGAGGGAAACCGCCTAGAAACAGCCAGAATTTTGACTTACTGGAGCGATATTCACAGAAATTTAGGAGAAGTTAAACCCGCGATTGAAAAATTGCAGCAAGCCCTAGAGCTTGATCGCAAGATGAATCTTTCCGTTGAAGAAAATTCAACATTGGAGACATTGGCAGAATTGTATGGGGAAACGAGAAACGGCAAAGCTGCTATAGAAATTTATCAACAATTACTCCAGCGACATCAAGAGCAGGAAAATACTTCAGCAGAGGCCAAAATTTTACTAGAGCTAGGCGAACTTTATGTCAAAGCAGGAAGTAGAGAGGTAGCGATCGCTACTTATGAAGAAGATATCCAACTCTACCGCCGACTCAAACAACCTGGGGATGAAGCTTTCAGTCTCTGGAAAATTAGCTCTACTTACTACAGCACTAGCGATTATGCACAAGCACTGGAGTATTCTCTACAAGCAAAAGCGATTTGGGAAACCTTAGAAGATAAAAGTTGGCAAGCCAATATTTTACAACACATCGGTTTCATCTATGAACATCAAGGTTAATCGCAGCAGGCAATTACTAGCTACAAGCAAGCCGAGAAATTACATAATCAGGAAGGCCATCAATTTTCTGAAATTCCCGCTCTTAATTCCTTGGGTGCTATCTATACAAGGCAGGGAGAAGAGGAAAAAGCCCTCGAATCTTTTGAGCAAGCCCTGAAATTAGCAAATTCCATTGACGAGCCAGATTTGAAAGCTACCATTCTGCGTTCTATTGGAGAAGTGTACTTCAGTCGTGGGGAAACACAATTAGGATTTGACTATTTTTAGCAAGCCTTGAAACTTTGACAAGAGCCTCCAATCTTTCTGATTCTGGTATCACAATCTCGATTTAATTGCTCAAGATAGACTTTTGTAAAGTCTTTGAGTAAGCGTTCGAAGGCTTTTCTGTTTAATCCTGTGGTAGCTCTCAATAATCTCTGTCGTTTTCGAGTACTCTTTTAATATTCAGCATCAAAGTCCGGTTTGAATTAGGTTTTGGCGATCGCTTCGTTTAATCATAACTTGATTATCTCTTATTTCGCAACAAGTCTACTGTAGAGGATTTGGTCGTACATCTTTGCCTAAACTTTTTGGTAGTCCTAAACAGGTAAGGATGCATTATAATGGTGCAATACCAGAGCGCTCCAATGTGATTTTCTAGCTTTTTGGAAAATGAGAGAGTCTTTCTTACCAAGGGAGTAATCCTTTGGCGTAACGTATTATTGAGT
>JAJEAQ010000463.1 GCA_022822685.1 Trichodesmium sp. jk18x7bins.61 | reverse complement strand
GGAGCCTGTCAGGAGTGTTTTTGGCTCGTTAGAAGATGACGTGATTTAATCGATATCTTAGTCGGGTAAGGTTGAGCCTGTCGCCGACAGGCTCAACAAGAATTGCTTCTTTCCCCTCCCCTTTGAACGGAACGTGACAGTTTCCCATCATACGGCTCAAGCCTCACAAACAGCCTTTTGACTTGGTTTTTAATTCCAAGTTAAAAGGCGCGAAAGATTCTTCATCTAAGATTCTTAACAATTTTCCTGGCTTTATTCCAGTTAATCTGGCTCCATTCCCATTGTCCTTCAACGACCTTTGTCATTTTTGACATCTAACTTTTGTCGACCTTAAGTTTCTTTGTCTGAGCGTCTTTCCCATGAGACTCAGGAGAAGTCGGCTTTTCCTTTTGGTCAGGGACAAATTTAGAATCCCGATCTGTTCCGTTACAGAGCAGCGTTTCGGCGACAGGCTCAAACCCTTTTTCTCCCATCCTAGGCCCGACAGAGTGTTCCGTCTTTGTTGCCGACTCACTACTTGAGCCTGTCGCCGACATGAACAGGTTATCTCTCTTAAGACTCTTTTGGGTTTACCCTGTTGTATCGTTTGAAGTTTTTGATGTGGTTGAGCCTGTCGCCGACATGAACAGGTCGCACGACTGTGTTCATCTTTCCACGTCTTCCTCCTTTTCTATGGAGGCTCTTAGTGAAAATCTCCAGAGGATTAGGTATCCCGATTCAATTGACCAGTTGCCTCCCGGGGGAGGAGCTTTCCTTACGGAATGCGTTGACTCCGCTTGAGCCTGTCGCCGACATGTTGAGCCCGTCGCCGACATGAACATGTAGCGAAGCTAAAACAGGTCGCGCTCACCCTCGCTTACCTGTTTAACTCTCCGGTTCGAGAGCAGTTATCTGGCAACCCATCCCCTGGTAGGAACTTAAACCCTTGCTGATAACGTAGGCCTCTTACGGTCTTAGGCTGGTCAGGTGTTGGGCTCACCTTCTCGTTGCACAGCAACGAGAAGGTGTGGCCAGCCCCATAGCTTGGCCTTACGGCAGGCTGCGTCTCCAGCTAAGGGTTCCTGACAATAGAGACCTGATATTTTTGTTGAATTAAAAATCAAATAGATGGGCGAATTAGACCAATTAGCATAATTATACTGAAAAAAAACCTGCTGTCAACCCCATTCTCCTTTCTATAGTGCTGATTTTTCAGCCATTGAAATAATGGTCAGTCATCAGTAGTCTGCTATGGGCTGGGAGGAATTCTCTGGCCTCCTTTCGGGGAAGTGTGCTGACGGATTGCTGCTCATTCATGTAGGCGATCGCTCAAATACTATTCAAGTCGCTCCGGGAAACAAGCAGGAGAAGACGTCTAGGAGTTATACCAATTCTCAACAATCATGCCACAAATAATTATGTAGAGTCTCGCCATGTGAAAGAATTGCCATGAAATTATTTTCAGTTCAAGCTTTCAAGTAAGTCAATTAATCTTCCACTTTTAACTTGTGTGAAACTGTATTATCCTCTCAAAACTACTTCTGGGCAGATATATTGAAATTACTAGACAATCAGAATTGCTTTTGTTGAATTAATAATCAAGTATAGCTATTTAAACCGATTAGCATAATTATACTGAAAAAAACCTGCTGTCAACCCCATTCTCCTTTCTATGGTGCTGATTTTTCAGCCATTGAAATAATGGTCAGTCATCAGTAGTCTGCTATGGGCTGGGAGGAATTCTCTGGTCTCCTTTCGGGGAAGTGTGCTGACGGATTGCTGCTCATTCATGTAGGCGATCGCTCAAATGCTATTCTAAGGATAAGTGTGAGAGCAGAAAATTAAATGCCTGCAATTTTTAGACGAGTGGGGAATCGGAGCGGGGGAAGTCGAAGTAATTATGTAATAACAATCGAGGATATCTAATGAGATTAATTGTGGCATTCTTGTTATCTTTTTTACTACCAGGACAAAATCCGGCTTTTGCTTTCTACCAAGTCAAAGGGGATTTTACTGTTAATAACTGTGAAGCCTATACCAGTATCAGAAAGAAAAACGATCCTGTGACTCTTGAACCAGGGAAAATTTACCAAGTCTTAGGACTTAATAAAGCGTCTGGAGACTATATCAATATTAAAGTAAATGGACAAAGCAAATGGGTAAACAAAAATTGTGGTCAATTTAATCCCATGGGGGAGAGTGGAGGTGAAATAAGTAAAAGTGAAGAAACTAATCAAGAGGCGATCGCTTCTAAAGGTTGTCCACCAGAAGGTTGTGCAGATAAATATGTACTAGCAATTACTTGGCAACCTGGTTTCTGTCAAACAAAGCAAGGAAAACCTGAATGTATATCTCAAACAGCAGAACGCTTTGATGCAACTAACTTTACCTTACATGGCTTGTGGCCTGATGGCATTTCCTATTGTGGCGTTTCTTATGAAGATAAAAATGATGATCAGCAAAAGGAGTGGGATGATTTACCAGCCCTATCTTTAGGTAAAGAAACAACTTCTGAATTAGCAACGGTGATGCCTGGTGTAGAATCCTATCTACATCGTCACGAGTGGATCAAACATGGCACTTGCGATGGACGAAATAAAGATACTTATTTTGACATTTCAATAGATTTGTTGAACGAAGTCAATGATTCAGAAGTACAAAAGCTATTTGCGGAAAATATTGGTCAAAGACTAAATCTGGCTCAAATTGAAACAGCTTTTGAAAATTCTTTTGGGGAGGGAGCTGCAGAAAGTCTTGTGGTTAAGTGTAAAGGTGAGTTAGTTGTAGAATTAAGAATTAAGATGCGACGGCCTTTGCCTGGGGAAAAGTTAGCAGATGTTTTGCTGCCGACAGGCGGAAGTTCTTGTCAAACGATGATTGTTGATGAGGCTGGATTCTAAAAGTTGAAAGTTTTAATAATAGTAGGGTGGGCAAATGTTGAGTGATCTGGAGCAAGAATCAACTTGGTTGTCTTTGCCCACCATATAGAACCCATTTGATATCTTTTTCAAGAAAAATTAGCCTTTTAAGTAGCTAGTATATTGAGCAATTTATGGCCTGGTAATGGTCTTTCAGAAGCATTTATTCTAATAATGATCAAAGCAAGAAATTGTAAGGCTTATGATTAGGTAAGGAGAGCCAAAACGGGTTCTATATATGTTGTTGGTGCTTCAGAATGAAGTTATGAATCGTCAATTGGCGACTAATTTTATATAGCACTACGTAAATATGTGAGGGCATACTTTGAAAGCAGCATCTAGACAGATTATCGTTTTCCCAAATTTTGATGTCCTAACCTTAATCCGTAGTGCTATACCTAATGATGAGAGCTATTTCATGCTAAATCCGGCGCGAGATAGGAGCTTTATTCAGAGGGAAAGGCAAGAGGCATGTATGCAAGAGGCATGTATAATTATAGACAATTTGGAAAATGTACTTTTGCCTCATTCGGGAGGAGCTACGCTTTCATAACCGGATTTTGTATCAGTTGTTCAATTGGTGGAATTCATACCCCGTTTTAGCAACGCCGCAATATTGATTGAGGATTGATATAACTTTTAATTTTCAGATGAAAGCTTTTGTTACTGGTGGAAGTGGTTTTATCGGAGCCAACTTAGTGCGGTTGTTGTTACAGCAGGGCTATACTGTTCGATCGCTGGTTCGCCCGACGAGTTGTCTTGATAATTTCCAGGGTTTGGATGTGGAAATTGTTGTGAGTGACTTAAATGACGACCACTTGTCTGAGTTGATGAAGGGATGTCAGGTTTTATTTCATTTGGCAGCTCATTATTCTTTGTGGCAAAAGGATCGAGAATTGGTCTACAAAAATAATGTGTTTGGTACGCGCAATATTTTGAGTGCTGCCCAACGGGCGGGAATTGAACGAACGGTTTATACAAGTTCTGTTGCTGCGATTGGGGTGGAGATTTCTGGTAGAGTTGTTGATGAAACTTATCAGTGCCCACTAGAAAAATTAGTGGGTGATTATAAAAAGTCTAAGTTTTTGGCTGAACAAGAGGCAGTTAAGGCAGTGAGGATGGGGCAAGATGTGGTGATTGTTAATCCTACTGCTCCTATCGGCCCTTGGGATATTAAGCCTACTCCTACTGGTGATATTATTGTCAGATTTTTACGTGGCCAAATGCCTGCTTATGTGGATACTGGTTTAAATTTTATTGATGTTCGGGATGTGGCTTGGGGGCATTTGTTGGCATTGGAGAGAGGGAAAAGGGGCGAGCGTTATATTCTCGGCCATCAAAATCTGACACTTAAAGCGTTACTTGACTTATTAGAGGAAGTTACAGGTTTACCTGCTCCGAGACTGACTATTCCTTTTTGGTTACCGTTGATTTTGGCATGGGTTGATGAAAAATTTCTGGCTTCCTGGGGAAAACAATCTTCTGTACCTTTGGATGGGGTACGGATGTCTCAAAAAAGGATGTATTATGATGCGTCAAAAGCTGTGAAAGAATTGGGTTTACCTCAATCTCCAATTAAATTTGCGCTTCAGGATGCTGTTGATTGGTTTCACGGCTGTGGTGTCACTTAGATAGGAGCTTTATTAACGTGAGTTCGACGAAAATAAAAATCTCTAAATCCTTATATGGAGGAAAGCTGTAATTATAAAGATTTGCTATTAACCTAAGTGAAAAAAACTTATTTCCTTTTGCCTTCTAGCTTCTTAAGGATAATTTTTGAAATTTTTCTAGAGTTTCAGCAAGTTGATCTAATTTGACAGATTTAGTTAGATAGTCATTCATACCAGCATTTAGACAATTTTCTCGTTCTTCTTTCATAGCATTTGCAGTCATGGCAATAATCCCTGGTTGAAAAGTACATTCTGAATTTTCCAACTTTTCACGAATGTGATGGGTAGCTTCTAACCCATCCATTTCTGGCATTTGTATATCCATAAAGATGACATCATAAGATTGATTTTTAACTGCTTCAACTGCTGCCAAACCGTTATTTACTATATCAATGGTATAGCCTAAGCAATGTAACATTCTTTTAGCAATTGTTTGATTTACAGGATTATCTTCTGCGGGGAGAATGGGTAGAGCTGATTTTTTTGTTGATTGTGAATTATTTGATTCTAAAGTAGTAATTAATGACGAACTTGAATTAACTTCCTGTAGTAATTCGGGAGCTAAAGGCAAATCTATATCTACAAAAAAATACTACCGACTCCTGGTAGGCTAGTTGCTTTTAATTCCTTTTAAACCATCTTCTAGAGCATCAAACCCAGTAATAGTTATTTCCTGATAGTTATTCTCTTCTAATGCTTGACTTGCGCCTAGTGCCATACTATCGTTTGCTGCTATAATTGCGTCAATGTTGTCAAATTTTTATAACCATGTTGTGACAATCTTTTTGCCTTTTGATTTATCCCAGTTAGCCGAGTCAATAGCAAGTACTTTCATATTTCCTGTTTTTAAACCAGCCATAAATCCTTGGCGACGGTTAATAGCATTATCATGATTATGGGCACCATCTAAGATTACCATTTGATCTTTTCTTCCTAATTTTTTAACTACCCACTCACTAGCTGATTTTCCAGCAGCAAAATTATCAAATCCCACAAAAGTGAGTATTTTATTAATATTTATTGGGGGAACCATAGCAATTACTGGTATTCCTGAATCAATAGCTTTTTCTACTACAGGAATTAATCTAATTGAATCAGTATGACCGATAATAATTCCATCCATTTCTCCTGTTTTAATTAAGTTAGCCATGAGGGTAATTTCGTCTTATAAAAATTCTTTTGTTTGCGGCTTTTCAGGACTAACTATATTAATATTGACACCAAAATTTTGTGCTGCTGCTTCTGCACCTTTTTACATCTTTCCAGTATGGTTATTCTGGACTTGTTTTGAGAATATAGGCTATTTTCCAAGGTTGGGTAGCTTTGATTTCGTTTTGGAAAATTTCATCTGATACTTTGGTAGTTAGGGAAGATAGTTGCTCTTTTGACAAAGTTTATTCTGTTTTTTTTCTGTAAATTTTGCTTGGTTATTGCCGCCAAAATTTAATAGACAACAGATTAAAAATAAGTTGATAATTGGTGAAAGCAAAGATATAGAGTCATAAAGATTATTGAGGTTCATTTTAGCTGTTTGACTGTCTGAGGTCAATTATGAGTGGTTGTAGAAGTATTTCTTGATTGATCAATTATTTTAATCTTGTTGCCCTCTCAGAAAAAATTGATTCAAAAATCAATAGTAAGGTGAGTTTTGCTGAAAACTTTAACTGATAATAATTTCAGGCTACTATTTCACACAACGAGATTGAAATTATTTGTAACTTGAATCCCACCAGATAGAAAAAGTCTGCTCACTTTTGTCTTCTGACTCCTTCTGTCAAAAGCCGATAATTGGCCTTGCTCAAATATAATGTCAGTAGCTGAGGGTAAAATCGGAAAATATATTTTTTTCTTTGATAGTTAATCTAAAAATCATTACCATTCAGCAACGCCCGATAATTTAAGTGGACTGGTATAACAATAAACAATACTAAACCTGGCGATCGCTAGTATCGTAAGACTTATAGGATTTCACGGAAGTCATGGATTCAAAAGTCAAAAATTAAAAGTGCGGAGCGTTGCGAGGGAAGTGAAGCAATCTTGGATTTAGTTAAAAATTTTAACTGACAATCATTTCAGGTAATTATTTCACATGGCGAGGTGTTCAATTATTTGGTAAGCATTCAGCTATCAGCAGTCAGCTTTTGAATGAATGAAGCCAGCATGATTTTTACTTTTTCAAATTCCGCGTCAGGGGTTTGCGAGCTGATAATTTAAGGATTTAAGTATTCTCAGTTCCTGAGCTAGTGACTCAGGAACTGAGAGTTAATGGCTGAGTGTTTATCATTATTTGTGCTCTTCTTTTTGAGAATTGGTATTAGAAGAAGGTTTGGAAAAAGTACCTTTTGATAAGCTGATTTAGCTTCCTTGAGGAGAGGAACACTAGAAATTATCTGTAAAGAATTAAAAGAGATAAAAAAGTTCCTTATAAGTCTGGTTGAATTATCAATTATTGCTATTTTTATGCGATTTTTTTTGAATGGATAAACGGAAATATTTTTCCGCTTTTAGTTAGAGTAATATTGACGCTAACCAATTTTATATTAGTCCAAATTCCAATATATTTTGCAGCTAAAAGAACAACTATGAGAAAAAAATTCTCAATACTTAGCATTCACTGCAACAAATAATATTTAAAAGTAGAAAATCCAGCTATAGCAAAGTTTTTGGTAAATGGTATTCAATAAAAAAACAGCCTACCATAGAGTTGAGCTGTTTTACAGGTTTCAGTAGGATGTCAATTTTAATGCTAGTTGGAACTTGCAACTCCTGTAACTATAGATTCTGACTGTAATAATCTTGTTAATATTTCCTCTGGTCGTTTACCATGAGGCCAAGCAAAAGCGTGCCGAAATGCTGCTTCTTGACAAGCTTGTAATTGTCGAAAATCAATTACATCTAATGTCAACAAATTTTCGTATTCAAAGGGCAAACGTACATTATGTAACCCTGCGTTATCTGTGCAAATTGCTATATCTACACCTGCATCAAAACATTTATCAAATACTGTCTTCAACTGACTCATATGATTCATTGTACCTGTTTTAAAATAGGTAGTTGGACAAATTTCTAAACATTGCCCTCTTTGAGCAACTTCTTTTAATAATTCTGGATATTTTAATGGAATTTGAATTCCATGACCAATTCGCATTAAATAAGGTAGTAATTCTGGATGACAACCATTGGCAGTTTCATAAAGATGTCCAGTAGTTTTTATACCTTGCGATCGCGCATATTTATACAATTCAACAAACTCATCTATTCTTTCACCGTAATGATTATCTCCACCAGCTATATCTATAGCACACACATATTCTGGCATTTGTAGTGCTAAATCGACAATTGCTTGATTAACTTCATTAGGCAATCGAGTGTGCATACACAAAATTTGGCTAGTAACAATTGGATATTCATGTTGTTGACTTGCCTTGCTCACAGTAACAATTATTTCTGACATTAAGTCTATACGTTCAGACTGTGTTAAATGGTCTGGAGTTCTCAAGTAAGGCGTATAACGTAACTCCAAATAAGCTAAGTTTTCAAATACATAAGCACCTCGAATTAAGCGATAAATAAAGTATGGTAATGTCTCAATAGTTTGAACTTGCTCTACTAAAGTATGTAGTTCTAAATATTCATCTAATGTGTTCCGTGGTTTGGTATAGAATTCTTCAAATTGTTGATATTTGGGAAAACGGGTTGCTAGTTCCTGGTTTTGGCGTTGGAAATACCGCCATAATACTCTAGGAACAACAGAACCTCCTAAATGTCGATGTAACTCTGCATGTAAAGCCATAAATATCTGAGTTGATCCTTAATATTTTTTGAGTCTTTGAGAAAGAGAATTAAGATCTTCCTGACTATTCAAATTTTAAAGTTAAGTCCATCATTCAAGTAACTGGTTTAGATAAATGCCTTACATTAATAGCTATCTATCTTGTAGTATTTTCATCTTAAAATGTTGCTCTATCGCTGCATTATAATCTGCAATTGATAGTAGTTGATAGTTACAAACATCTAAACTATTTGAAGTATAAGTACCAACACAAGTAGCCTCAGTTCAATAGAGTTGTCGCTAAGAGATTATTTGTAAAACTCAGATTCAATCCTTGCGTAGGGTGGGTGAGACGGAAATACCTCCTCGTACTCACAATAATTTTAGTTTCCGCCGTAACCCACGAGAATTAAAGACTATAGCTATCTTAATATTTACTTGATAAACAGTCTCTAAATAGATGAACAAAATTGTTCAAACCTAGACCGAGTATTCATTTCTAGCCTTTTGAAAAAAAGTAGCTATAAGCTTTACAGAGTCAACTTTTTCGCATTTTTTTCTGTTATAAAGCGACAAGTCTCATGTGATTTATTGATACTATTAAGTAGGCGAATGTCTTTAGTAAAGCCACCCCTCTTCTGTTTCAACTTCTAAACCAGTTTATCCTAGAACTTCCTGAAGTTAACAACGAGTAGCATTAACAGCAGTAGCATCAGTTAGAGGTAGTTTTTTGCTGATTAATTAATGCTAGTAACTTGGGTTTTCAGATATAAATTCAGCAAGTAATTTATTAGTTTTTTCTGATTACAATTGACACAACTTAGTACCAAGAAAGAAACTTGATCAGAATCACCTTGAGATTTAGGATAAAAGTGGTCGAGATTGAAAACTTTGTCTTGCCTACCGCAATAAACATAAGTATGATGAAACTTTTCTAACCAATATTCTCGTACTTCATAATCCTAAAGTTCGCCACTATGACACCGATTCCCTCCAGGCTAAATCCCTATGCAATTAATTTTCCAGCCTCAGTGATTCCAGAATCCTGATTTAACTCCCCCATTGTAACAAAAATTCATAAAAAATGATTGACACCAACCAAAGATGATGTAACAATTATAGGCCGTGTTAACTATCCTAAAAGGAGACCTTTGGCTAACGTAATCGTGATAGGATCCCAGTGGGGTGATGAAGGAAAAGGGAAAATTACTGATTTGTTGAGCAAATCAGCAGATGTAGTTGTACGTTATCAGGGGGGCGTAAATGCTGGCCACACAGTAGTTGTAAATGACCAAACATTTAAACTACACTTAATCCCTTCCGGTATTCTTTATCCTGATACTGAGTGTATCATTGGCTCTGGAACAGTTATAGACCCCAAGGTTTTAATTGAGGAACTAGACCTGGTTGAGGCTTTAGGCATTTCTACAGCAAATTTGATGATTTCTCAAGCAGCTCATGTCACAATGCCTTATCATCAGTTAATAGATAGGGCGTCAGAGGAACGTCGAGGCAGTCAGAAAATTGGGACGACAGGAAGGGGGATAGGTCCAACTTATGCTGATAAGTCTGAGCGTACTGGTATTAGGATAGTTGACTTGATGAGTCGAGATAGATTAAAAGAGCAAGTTCATTGGACGGTCAACTATAAGAATTTAATTCTAGAAAAGCTTTACCATTTATCCCCTCTAGATCCAGATGAAGTAGAGAAGGAATATATAGAGTATGCTGATAGGTTAAAACCCTACGTTATAGATGCGTCTTTGAAAATCTACAATGCAATCGAAGGACGACGTAATATTTTATTTGAAGGAGCTCAGGGGACTCTCTTAGATTTAGATCATGGTACTTACCCTTATGTCACTTCCTCAAACCCAGTGGCAGGTGGTGCTTGTGTCGGTGCAGGTGTAGGGCCGACGATGATTGACAGAGTGATTGGGGTAGCAAAAGCTTATACAACTAGAGTGGGAGAAGGGCCTTTTCCTACAGAAATTAATGATGAGATTGGCAGGTTGCTGCGCGATCGAGGTGCAGAATTTGGTACAACAACTGGTCGTGAGCGCCGTTGTGGATGGTTTGATGCAGTGATTGGCCGTTATGCAGTCAGAATTAATGGTATGGATTGTATGGCGATTACAAAATTGGATGTTTTGGATGAGTTGCCTGAGATTAAAGTGTGTGTAGCTTATCAGATAGATGGGCAGCGTTGCGAAGATTTTCCCAGTAGCCCTCTTGAGTTAGCCAAGTGTCAGCCTATTTATGAAACTAAGCCTGGTTGGCAGCAATCAACTGTACATTGTCAAACCCTAGAAGACTTACCACAGCAAGCTTTAGATTATTTGCGTTTTTTGGCAGAATTGATGAAGGTGTCGATCGCTATTGTGTCTCTTGGAGCTAGTCGTGACCAGACAATTGTAGTAGAAGATCCAATTCATGGACCAAAGCGAGATCTCTTTTACCCTAGTGATACTGCTGGAGAAAATTAGCTGAGGAGCCGGAGTTGCCACAACCTGAAAGATTTGAGCATGTGAGACGGGGTTTATAAAGTGCAGAAGTAATTCCGCACACAACCCCTCATGAATCCCACCGTTGGATATGCTAGAGTAGTTAATAGACAAGAAGCCCTTAATGCTTGCTCTAAAATTAAAAATTTACTCATGCCAAGTGGGAGTGCGGTTCGTTTCTAGCAGGAACCCCTAGCAACTAGGGACGTATAGCTAGAGTCCAGCCCATGTGTCCCACACATGGCGGATAACTGAGTTAAGAA
>JAJEAQ010000748.1 GCA_022822685.1 Trichodesmium sp. jk18x7bins.61 | reverse complement strand
CTGAGCAATAGATTTGAACGGCTTTTTATTAACAGTTTAAGCAGCTACGAAGACTGCAGAAACTGACCTAGTTGTTGGGCACGAAAAATTCTTTGTCTTAGATTCTTAACAATTTTCCTTACCTGCTTCCAGTTAATCTGTGACCAGTCAGTTAATTGTCCGGGGATTCCATTTATCAAATTTTTATTTGACATCTAACTTATGCCCTCGTTCGGTTTCTTCTTCAAATTCATTGACCTATAAGACCTAAGAGAAGTCTGCTTTCCTTTCGGTAAAGAGCAAATTTTGAACTCTTATCCACCCCATTACAGGATGGCTTTTGCTTTTTCTCTCATCTTTGCTCCGACAGAGGATTCTGCCTTGATTACTCTTGGCTTACTGCTAGATTTCGACCTCTCTGACAGACTCTTTCGGACTTACCCTGTTGTATCAATTGAAGTTTTGAGATAGTTAGGATGGTTATCTTTTCTGCGGTGAGAGTTTTGTTTCTACATTCTTAAGGAAGATTGAACCTTAGAATCACTCACTTACCTTTTGGTTCAGACCTATCAGGAATTATTTGGCCTGTTGGACGTAACGCAGTTTTAGCTAAAGCTACATGAATAATCAATAACTTAGTCTGTGTTCATCCTTCTATCTCTCTCTCTCTTGCTCCTCACCACCTAATCCCTGGTGGCTTTGGCTATTAGGCTGCATTCCGTCTTTTTCGTTGCCTACTCAGACGTGACGTACCGTTCTTTGACGGGTTACTCTATGAGGGCTAGGGGTAGAAATCCCTAGGGGACTAGGTGTCTCAGTTCAATTGACCAGTTCAGGTCGCGCACTAATAATAAAGTCACGAATTGGGCTAAAGCCCCCCAATTCAAACTATAGGGGTAAAGCCCAACTATTAACCCTGGTTTTTTTGTAACTAATTAAGGGAAGATGGTATTTAGCTTCCTCTCGGAGGAAGCTAAAGCTAATACTTTTGGGAAAGTGGTTTTATACTTCCTTTTTCCGGGTACTCAAGTCACCCAATTTCTGGAATAAACCGAACTCTACTTGTTCCTCAAGGTCTGGATCAATACCTGCAAAAACATCTCGGAATAAAGTACGGCATCCATGCCAAATGTGACCAAAGAAGAATAGAAGAGCAAAACAAGCATGACCATAAGTAAGCCAACCACGAGTACTTGTCCGGAATACACCGTCAGACCCTAAAGTTTCTTGATCAAATTCAAAAGGTTCACCTAACTGAGCTTTACGAGCATACTTTTTAACCTCTGCAGGATTAGTGAAGGTTTGACCATCAAGTTCACCACCTGAGAAGCTAACAGTTACGCCCTGCTCCTCAAAACTATATTTTGATTCTGAACGACGGAAAGGAATATCTGCTTTAACTACACCATCGGCGTTGGTCAAAACTACTGGAAAAGTTTCAAAGAAGTTAGGTAGGCGACGTACAAATAATTCTTCGCCATCCTGATCTGTAAATGTAGGGTGCCCCAGCCAACCTTGAGCTAGGCCATCACCGTTATTCATAGGGCCAACGCGGAATAGACCACCTTTGGCGGGGCTATTACCAACGTAGTCATAGAAGGCTAATTTTTCGGGAATTGTTGACCAAGCTTCAGAAGCAGTTTTGCCTGCTGCTAACTCAGTTTGAACTCTACGCTCAATTTCTGGCCTGAAGTAACCGTTATCCCACTGCTCTCTTGTGGGGCCAAATAATTCAATAGGAGTAGAGGCACTGCCATACCACATTGTTCCAGCAACAACGAAGGCAGCAAAAAATACTGCTGCAGTACTGCTGGAAAGAACTGTTTCGATATTACCCATCCGCAGGGATCTGTAGAGACGTTCCGGGGGTCTTACTGATAAGTGAAATAGGCCAGCTATAATTCCGACAATTCCGGCGGCAATGTGATGAGCGACAATACCAGAAGGATTTAACCCCTTTAATCCTTCTGGTCCCCTGGCTGGAGCTACTGCTTGGACAGAAGCTGTTAAACCATAAGGATCTGAGACCCACATTCCTGGGCCAAATACTCCGGTTAGGTGGAAGGCTCCAAATCCAAAACAAAGTAAACCAGATCAGAAGAGGTGAATACCAAACGTTTTTGGTAGGTCTAGAGCGGGTTCCCCGGTACGTTGGTCAAAGAAAAGTTCTAAGTCCCAAAAAACCCAGTGCCATACAGCAGCAAGGAATAGCAAACCAGAAAGGATGATGTGAGCTGCTGCTACACCTTCAAAAGACCAGAAGCCTGGGTTGGAGGCGACTTCTCCAGTCACACTCCAACCACCTCAAGATTGTGTGACACCTAAGCGGGCAATGAATGGCATAACGAACATTCCCTGACGCCACATTGGGTTTAATACTGGAACGCTAGGATCAAAAATTGCTAGTTCATAAAGGGCCATTGAGCCTGCCCAACCTGCTACGAGAGCAGTATGCATTAGATGCACTGATATGAGTCGTCCAGGAGCATTCAGAACAACTGTGTGTACACGATACCAAGGTAGTCCCATTGACTACACTCCTCCTTTTAAGTGATGTCTATTTTTGAAAATTTTTTCTGTTATGAACTACCTCATCCCATAGATAGATAGTATTTCTGTTGTACCATCCTGACGATGAGATTTTGTTAGCGAAACTGTACCTTTTTGGCATCTCGCCACAAGAAACGTTGCGCGAAATGAACAACAATCGCTCCTTTTGCCCAAGTTGCTTGTCTTAATTAGTATGGTTATGCAGGCTAGAAGCCTACTCCAAAAGATTCATTAGAACTTGAGCATTGATTACTGACGAAGAGAGTTCCTCACCCGAGTTGCATCAGAGCTGCAACAGCTCTACTCAACTTGTTAGGCCTACTTCTGAAATTGTCCAGACATTAGTCCAATGATCAAGTTTCTGGCGGGCATAGCGGCCTAGTTTACCATAATCAGGGCATAAAAAAACTATTTGAACGCACTCTATCTATAATCTTTGATTTAGATGGAGTCAGGGGTGTTTGGGAAGCTGGCGCAGGAGCAAGAGTCATCAAAAATGCATGCTTCCTTAACCCAAGCAATACAATCAATAAAAAAAACTTGATGATGGGTATGTAAAAAAAAGGTCGTGTCTCTAGCAATCAGCTTTTACCGTACCTTGTATTAGTGTATTACATTAATCGTTACTCCCGCTTACCCCACCGCGCATCAAAGATTGTAGGTGGGGACTGCGCGAGGGATTCTGTTCAAAAAAAGAACTACCCTAATGTGTAGACGGAAGGAATTTCCTGAACACCACCTTCACACAAAGATTTTTATTTCTTTTGCTCCAGTTGAATCATCGAGCTTTTATGCCTAAGTAGGCTTTTAGCTTAGTCTACAAGCTGAATCAGTAGAGCTTGAACCGCGATCCGAGGCTAGTTTTCAAGCCTGGTTGTATCAGGGTGACAACATTGACATACTACCCAACTTTGAGCTGAGGCTACAACGCGGTATGATTATCCTCGAACAGAACGAATCACTGTTTTGAGGGAAGTGATCTCCTCCCCTTGTTTTAACAAATTGGCGGGAAGATAAGCGCTCTCCCGATCGGGAGAGCGTCGGGATGAGAGCCAGCGTTATGACGCGCGGATACACATTAGGTGTTTGGTAGATGTTATAAACCCCCACCCTTACGGGTGGGGTTTTCGATGGTAGACGTAGAACCAGGTCGAAACTACTATGCAACTGACATACAAAGTCCTAGCTAAAACCCCATAAATACCTTTCATGTGGCGAGGTGCCGAAAAAAATTCAAACCCCGCCCTTCAGGGCGAGGTCTTATTACTAATTAGCTCAAAATAACCAGAAGGCAATATAAATCAGCAGAAAAATCGAATTAGAATCAAGCCACACCCACACCAATCAACCCTCATCCCCTCAATATATCAGTACTACCATCAG
>JAJEAQ010000773.1 GCA_022822685.1 Trichodesmium sp. jk18x7bins.61 | reverse complement strand
CTTAGATCAGAGAATCTTTGCAGCAAGAACTTGGTCTAAAAACCAAAAGTTAAGGGGCTTTTAGTGAGGCTGGAGCGGAATGATGGGAAACTGTCACCTTCCGTTCAAAGGGGAGGGGAAAGAAGTGATTCTCGTTGAGCCACCTCGCTGTGGCGAGGTGGCTCAACATGCCTCCCCCAGTCGGAAAGCGTTTTAGCTAAAGCTACATGAAAGCTCCGACTGGGGGAGGCCACCTGACCCGACAAAGCAGGGCTGTTTCATTCTTCCTTAAGATTTTGAACCTTAATTTCTTTAAAGCCTTTGCCACTGGCGTTCTATCGCGCAGCAGAACGGAGTTCGAGCGCCAAATTTTTTCCTAAGACCCCGCCCGCCCCGGCGGGGTTTAAATTTATGAATTAGGAGATGCATATTAGCTGAAAATCACACAGCATCAAGGTCATAGCAATTATAAATTTTTAGAATGAAAGCGAAGTTCCTCCCTCATGAGGCAACAGCCCTGGGGATAGAAAGGGGGGATGGGGGATAAATATAGGCGCAACTGTACACAAGATTGGTATCAGGGCTGTTTCTACTATCTTTCAAGTTACCAACGCCATATTATATTTTATTTAAAAAAAATTACAAATTGTCAAGTTACCTGCTAAGATAATATATAAATCCCAGCCAGAAATCAAACAGTAAACCAACATATGACCACAACAACCACAGAAAAAATCACCACCCAATCTTCTCCTCTGATTCCCCGTGAAATTCTGTTTGGTAACCCGGAACGAACTAGCCCAAAACTTTCTCCAGATGGCAAATATCTTGCCTACATTGCTCCAGATGAAAAAAATGTTTTGCAAGTGTGGGTAAGAAACACAGAAAAAGAAGACGATCGCAAAGTTACAGCCGACAAAAAAACGGGGCATTAGGATGTATTTCTGGACTTACAAACCAGAGCAACTAATATACCTCCAAGATGCTGATGGTGATGAAAATTTTCATCACTATCAGGTAAATATTCAATCAAAAATTGTGCGCGACTTGACACCATTTCAAGGAGTAAAAGCCCAAGTAGTTGATTTAGATCATAATTTTCCCGACCAAATATTGGTGGGTATGAATCTGAAAAAGGCCCAAAAGTTTGATGTTTATCGAATTAACCTAAATAACGGTGCAGTTGAATTTGAGGCCAACAACCCTGGTAATATTGTTGGTTGGACTGCTGATGGCCAATTCCCAATTCTGGCAGCGATCGCTCAAACTGAAGATAGAGGTTCTGATTTACTTTACCGGGAAACTACTGAGAAATCTTGGGAAACTATACGCCACTGGGGGCAAAACGAAGAAGGTGGGTCAGCTTTTTCTCCAATGATGGCCAAATTCTCTATATAGTAGGTAATCACGATGCTAACGCTAAACGTCTGCTGGCTCTCGATATTGCTACTCGTCAAGAAAAAGTAGTTGCTGAAGACCCCCAATATGACGTGAGTAGAACTCTGACTCATCCAACGAGTCGTACCATTGAAGCAGTGGGTTTTTACAAAGAAAAATTAGAATGGCAAATTCTAGACAATAGTATTGTTGGAGATTTTGAATTTCTCAAACCAGTTCATCAAGGTGAGTTTCAGATCGTTAATCCCACTCTCAATGATCAAGACTGGTTAGTAGCTTATTTTACTGATGATGGACCAGTTTATTATTATGCCTACGATCGCACAGCTAAAACTACAACTTTCCTTTTTAGCAATCAACCTCAACTCGAAGGTTTACAGTTAGCTCCAATGGAACCCATTTCCTACACTGCTAGGGATGGTCTCACTATCCACGGATACTTGAGTAAACCTGTGGGTGTTTCTAGCCCAGAGCCAGCAGTGCTTTTAGTTCATGGTGGACCTTGGGCGCGTGATACTTGGGGTTATCGGCCACGAACCCAATGGTTGGTTAACCGCGGTTATGTTGTATTGCAAATTATTTTCCGGGGTTCGAGTGGTTACGGCAAAGATTTTCTCAATGCTGGCAACCGGGAATGGGGAGCCAAAATGCACGACGATTTGATTGATGGAGTTAACTGGCTGGTAGGGGAGGGAATTGCCCAGAAAGATCAAATTGCCATTATGGGTGCTTCCTATGGTGGTTATGCCACATTCGTAGGGTTGACTTTCACCCCTGAAGTGTTTGCTGCTGGAGTGGATATTGTTGGGCCGAGTAATTTGATCACTTTGATTGAAACTATACCTCCTTATTGGGCACCGAGAAAAAAAGTATTTTGCCATCGTGTCGGAAATTGGGAAACAGAAGCAGAATTTGTCAAGTCGCGATCGCCTCTGTTTTTTGTAGATCAAATTCAGAAACCTCTATTAATTGGTCAAGGAGCGAACGACCCACGGGTAAAACAGTCAGAAAGTGAACAAATTGTTAAGGCTATGACAGACGCTGGTAAGCCAGTAAAATATGTACTATATACAGATGAGGGGCATGGTTTGGCCCGTCCAGAAAACCGTTGACATTTTTATGCGATCGCCAAAGAATTCTTAGCTCAACACTTAGGTGGTAGATTTGAAGCAGTGGGAAATATAGAAGGTCACTCTGGTATAGTTAAGTAATTATTAAGTCATCCATATTAACCAAGCTTTACAAAATTTCCAAGTCTTGTCAAATACTAAACTATGATCAGCTCATAATTTTAACTTAGGATTATTCCTAGGAAATGCTAGGATGAAGACAATTAACCTAATTTCTAAAATCTAGAATATTATGCTCCAATATCTTGTAGCTCTGATAGCAACTGCAATGCTTGGTTATGCAGTTAACTCCTCTGTAAGAATTATTGATGAGGGAGATGAGGCATTAGTAGAACGTTTAGGCAAGTATAAGCGTACTTTGAAGCCAGGACTTCGGTTTGTTGTACCCCTATTAGAAAAAATAGCTTATGTTGATACAATCCGCGAAAGGGTTTTAGATATTAAACCTCAGTCAGTTATCACTAATGATAATTTGACTTTAGAAGTGGATGCAGTAGTGTACTGGAAAATCATAGAACTGGAGAGGTCATATTACGAAATTGAAAATGTGGAAAATGCTATTGATAATATTGTTTTAACTTCCCTCCGCTCTGAAATTGGTCGCTTGCAACTGCGAGAAGTTTTATCATCAAAAGATAAAATTGATAAAGCTTTGCTCAAAAAATTAGACGAAGCAACTTCTAACTGGGGTGTAAAAGTGATTCGTGTTGAGGTTCAAAATATAGTTTTTCCTCAAAAAATACAGGAGGCAATGGAATCAGAGAGAGTGGCTTTAAGTCATAAACAAGCAATGATTGAACAAGCAGAGGGGGAAAAACAAGCTGCTATTGCTAAAGCTAAAGGACAAGCAGAGTCTATGGAAGTTCTTTCTCAAACCTTAAATTTGCGGCCTGGTAGTCCAGAATTTTTGCAATTTCTCATTGCTCAAAGGTATTTAGAAACTAACCAAAAATTAAGTGAAAGTGCTAATTCTAAGGTGCTATTTATGGACCCAAAAGCTATGTCAGAAGCATTAGCTGAATTAGTGGGAGATTCTCCTGATTATTCTCAACTAGAGCAACTTTCTATTCCACCATCTAAACTGAAAAAAACTGATTGATGTAATTACAATGTTTGATGAGGCGATCGGAATGTTATATCCAAAGCCCGAACCAAAGAAATCCTCCTCCTGTTCCTCTTTTATATCCCCCTCCCTTACCTCTTTCTATAACCCCTAACCTCTCTTTCCAAGGGGGGAAGTTAGAGGTCTGCCTCTTCACAAGTTGAGTCGTTGGGATACCTAGCAATCCCGTTAATTACAAGGTTTTAATTTAGTTAATAACAAAGCAATTTCATCAGTAGCACTTCTTAAATCTTTAATTTCTAAATTAGATTGATTAACAATAATACTAAATATCAAAGGCTCGAAATTAGGAGGATTAATATATCCTGCTAAACTAGAAACGCCACTAATTGTTCCTGTCTTAGCATGCAAATTTTCCTGAGCTAAACTATTTCTAAAACGATCACTTAATGTTCCACTTACACCTGCTACAGGTAAAGAATTTCTATAAATATTTGCTAAGGGAAAATTAGCCATAACCCTCAGAGTTTGCACTAAAGCTTCTGGACTAACTAAATTATGACGAGATAAGCCAGAGCCATCAGCTAATATAAAACTTTCTGGGTTAACTCCTAACCTAGTTAAAATAACTTTGACTTCCTCTAAACTTTTTGCTAGGGTTTCATTAGCAGATTTTTTCTGAGGAACTAATCTACTCCTAACTCCCAGTTGACGTAACAAAGCTTCTGCATAGACATTATTACTTTTTTTATTCACTTTTTCTACTAATTCCGCGACTGTTGGAGACTCCACAAAAGCTAATTCAGTCAAGTTTAAATTAGCAGTTGTTTGTGAACCTTTTACTATTTGAGAAACCCTAATCCCTGCTGATGCTAAAACTTGACTAAATTTATTTAAAAATTTATCTACAGGTGTAACAACTGCGACATAAACAGGTTCCGGTGGTGACTCAACTTGTAGCTGCCCAGAGATGCGAATTATCGGTTGAATAAAATCTCGCCCGATTTCTAGAAATTCTTTTTCATTTTTGGCTACAGTCACCGAATTATTTTCAATTTGCCATTTTTGACCTTCAGCAGGATTAACAAAATTAACCTTTAAAGGTTGACCTAAACCTTGGGGCGAGAGTACTAAATCTATAGCATTTTGATTAAGAATTAGACTATTTATCGGTGCCCCATAGCCAGCTTGAACATCCTCCCATTCCCAATGGGGGTTAACTGCTGTTCCTTGAAAATAACTGTCATCAGCAATTAATTGATTAATTTTTTCTATACCCTGTTTTTTTAATTGTTGAGCTAAACTTTGAAGCTGAATTTCTGTTAAACTAGGGTCTCCTCTACCTACAACATATATATTATTATTTCCATCGCCATACAATGAAGTTCTAATTCTATATAGAGGGCTAAGTTTTTGTAATACTGCGGCAGTTGTTAAGAGTTTAGCTGTAGAAGCAGGGATAAAGTAATATCCAGCGTCTAGGCTGTAAATTGTAGTTTGATCAGATAAAGTTTCTACTAAAATACCCCATCGAGAACGGCGAAAAAGTGGACGGTTAACAATAGCATTAATAGCGCTACCCAATTGATTCGGACAAATTTCCATGGAAGTTTCCTGGCTAAGAGTTAGGGATGGATGGAGAAATACTATCAGCAAAGTAATGGTAATTTGTTTGAGCAAAAAATTAAACATTTATAATAGACTAATAAATCTGGTGTCCAGAAAAATGTAATTTGAATCGATTAATCAAGAATGGAGTCGGATTTGAGCAATAAGTAGGTAGGCACGATCAAACCGATGTATGTTGAGTTTTGTAAAAGATTCTGAAATCAGGTATTTCTTAAACCCCGCCCGTAAGGGCGGGGTTTAAGGCTGTGGGCTAGTTTGACATTTTGTTGCATAGCTTTATTTTTTAACGCTCACCTACTTAATTGAATTATTTATTATTACAAAAATACAGCAAAATAGGGAATAAATTTATGACTATGACAGCTAATCAAATCGGCGCTCCAGTATGAGAAATTTTGACGAGGCAGTTTTAGAAGTAGAATAGGATCAGGTACAAAAAACATAAATTTTGTAGACGGGGATATAATGTTAAATCGAAGCAAGAGGGAAGAAGGGAAATACTTGATCTCAGTCACATCTTTCCGAACGCGACCAAAAGTAAAAAGGTATGTCTATTTAATGGGTGAATTGTTGAGCATGTGAGCGTCTGCCTCACTGCACGGGCTCAAGATGCTCCTATACCTGGAAATTGAATCTTGACGATTAATAGGGGTAAAAATTTCTAGCTTAATGTTCCTTCTTCCTCTTTATCTTATTAAAAAAAAACTCTAAGCTATGATACGAAAAACAACTCGACGTAAATTTTTGACAACAAGTGCTGCAACTGCAACTGGTATCTTCAATTGTACTGCTATTAACAAACAATCTCAGACAAATATAGCATCTGCAGAGATAGCCAACACATCTACAATGCCCGAAAGAGTATTAGGTAAAACTGGTATAAGAGTGCCACTTTTAGGTTTAGGTGGGGCAGGAAAAACACCTGTAGGTAATAGAGAGCAAGAAACAAAGGCGATCGCAATAATTGAGGCAGCTATCTCTATGGGAATTCGGTATTTTGATACTGCTGCTAGTTATGGGGCAAGTGAGGAACATTTTGGCCAAGTTTTGCCTAGCTACAGAAAGGATATATTTTTGGCAAGTAAAACGGCCTGGCGCGATCGCGATGGGGCATGGCGTGAGTTGGAGCGATCGCTCCAACGCTTAAATACAAATTATCTCGACTCGTGGCAGTTACACCATGTTTCGTTTATGGAAACCTTAGATGAAATATTCGGTTCTCAAGGTGCTATTCAAGCAATGGAGGAAGCCAAGGAGCAAGGTATAGTCAAATTTTCGGGAATTACAGGTCATCACGAACCTGATGTGATTGCTGAGGGGTTACGACGTTATCCGTTTGATACAACTCTGGTTTCTATTAATGCTGCTGACAAACACCATCCCCGACCTTTTGCTCCTACTGTATTACCTGTAGCACAACAAAAAAATGTGGGTGTGATTGCGATGAAAATACCTGCTTATGGTAGGTTACTCCAACCAGGAATATTGAATATGGAGCAGGCGATGGGATATGTTTTATCATTACCAGGAGTGCATTGTTGTATTGTAGCTACAGAATCGGTAGAGATGTTACAGTCAAATGTGAGGGTTGCCCAAGTGTTTCAGCAATTAAATCAACAGGAGATAGGGGCGATCGAGCAAAAAACAGCTAGTGTTTGGCAGGAGAATACTTTCTTCCGAGCTTGGACTTAATTTAGATGATGGAAAAAATCAGGTTAAATTTTTTGTTTTTTCAAGCTGTTTAAGAATTAGATTTTATAAATAATGGTGTTAAAAAGGTCTCGTAAATTTGCTGCTAAGTTCTATCCAATACCCTTACTCGTAATTTTAATTGTACCTTTTATTCTACAAGATTTCCTGGTAGTAGGATTAATCGGACGATTTTCTTGGCAAAATAGAAAACAATTAGTAGCAAAATTGGCCAACCGATTAAATGAAGAAATTAGTAGCCGGATAGTCGCTCTTTTAGAGACTTATCTGGCTCAACCGCCTCTAATTAATCAAATTAATGTCGATGCTATTAACCAGCAATATCTAGACTTAGAAAATGTAGAGGGTTGGCAGAATTACTTTTGGCAACAGATGGGACAGTTTACAAGTGTAAGTGCTATTTACTTTGGCAACCAAAACAGAGAATTTGTTGGTGCAGCAAGATATTTTGTAGAAGAAGAGGCAGGGGATCAATTCCTTGGTTTCAGTGGAAAATCCACTAACTATACTTTGAAGGAGTATCTTGCTAACTCTCAAGGAAAGCCCAAAAAGCAGATTAATGAAGTTCTTGATTATAACCCTCCGCAAAATCTCTGGTACACAACTGCTCTACAAGCTGGTAAGGCAAGTTGGACACCAGTTTATGGATGGGAAAATCAGAGTGGTATTAGTATTGATGCAGTAAGACCACTGTATAGTAATTCTGGAGATGTTGTAGGTGTTTTAGGAGTTTCTCTAACTCTTCAGAAAATTAGTAGATTTTTAGAGGAATTGAATGTTAGTAAATCTGGACAGAGTTTCATTATTGAAAGGAGTGGAGAAGTTGTTGCGACTTCAACGTTTCAAGAAAATCCAGCAGTAGTAGATGATTTGAAAATAGGTGGAAGCTTGCTTCTGACTGAAAAGTCTACTCAGAAAAATACTCAATTATACAGATTGCCTGCAACAAATAGTCAAAATCTCTTAACTCGTGCTACTGCTAAATACTTAGTCGAGCAATATGGCAGCTTTGATAATATGCCTAATCGACAAATACAGAAAGTATTGATACTACCCAAACACTGGCAAGGAGAAAATCAATATGGTAGAAATCAATATCTTCATGTCACCCCTTTTGCTGATGAGTATGGTATTGATTGGTTGATTGTAGTTGTGGTTCCAGAAATTGACTTTCTGGAACCGATTTACACTAGCAGTCGCATCACGATTGGATTATGCTTAGTAGTTTTAACGATCGCGACTTGGATAGGTATTATCATTGCTCGTTGGATTGCTAGGCCCCTGAGTTATCTCAGTCAAGCCAGCCAACAGTTAACTAATGGGCAACTAACAAGCCTAGTCAGAGGTAAGGGAATCAAAGAATTGGAGGTAGTAGCAGCATCTTTTAATCAGATGAGTCAGAACTTGAAGCAATCTTACGAAAAACTAGCAGATTACTCTAAGTCTCTAGAGCAAAAAGTTCAACAGAGAACTCAAGAATTAGGGCAAGCCAAAGAAAAAGCAGAAATTGCCAACAACGCTAAAAGTGAGTTTCTAACTAATATGAGTCACGAACTTCGTACCCCACTTAATGGTATCCTTGGCTA
>JAJEAQ010000649.1 GCA_022822685.1 Trichodesmium sp. jk18x7bins.61 | reverse complement strand
AAATTGTGATTGATGCTAAAAGGATTGAAACATTTTTCGTACAGGCTATAGAATTTTCTAAAAGAGCACTAGATTTTGTCAAAGCACAACCACAAGCACAAAAAATATTCTGTGAATAATCTGAAATTAGTATGATTTTTTCAGTTGGAACTAAATACTAAATCTGGCGATCGCTAATAATTTTATTTCTAAGGTAAGGCAGAGGGCAGAAGGAAGAAAATTTGGCAGAAATACATTTTGATCAGGGGAGCAAGTAAGATTTAACTTAAGTAAAAAATTTATACAGCTAGTACAACACGGCGTAAGTAAACCAACAGTAAAAAAATTATCAAAACTTTATAAAAAATGCTTTTTACTTTTAACTTCCCCGTAGCAGTACTAGAGTTATTTACCGATAGTATTGCTCCTCTGCTAATCTCTTCAAGCGTCTTAGTTGAGCTTCCATATCTGATTTTGTCCATGAAGCAGCAAACTGATTAAAACCAAATTTGATCAAAGGATTAGGAATCTCAAACTCAAAACGATTTAATAAACGAGTACCCTCAAGTTCAGGTTGACATTCCCAGCGCGCGCTCCCACGGAAAAATCCCTGAAATTCCCAAACAATTAAACCAGGCTCTCTTTCTGCTACAATACTATTTAGAGAAGGTTCCAAAAAGGGAATATTAATGATGAACCGACTACGACTGCCCACAAATGTATCCCACTTGCCCACAGGTTCACAGCGTAGCATTGGATTTAACCACCTGTACATAAGAGTGTGATCGGTAATACAAAGCTCTACTACAGTGGCACTAGCACGAATAAAAATAGATTGCTCGAAAACTTGACTAAATGACATAGTTACCTTCAAGCTATTAGGCATATACTGACAATCTGATCAGGTTGTTAGTTAAAGCTGACATTTATCCAAGAAAACCATGAACGGCACTTGGCAAACTATTAAAGCATCAATCAATCTCAGTGAGCCAATCCAGGCTAATTTGATCTTAGCCCCCAATATTTTGGCACAAGCTGAAGCAAATCCTTTCGGTCAGTTGTCCCAGAGTATTAATCAAGCCAGAATTTGGGACACAGTTACAGCCATTGGAATACTCATCGTTGGCTGGCTAGTGGCTAGAGCTATCTCTGGCATAGCTGGAACACTATTCAAGAATACTAAGATAGATAACAAGATCGTTAGTTGGGTAACAGGTAGTCAGGAACAGGCTCAGGAATTGCCTGTGGAGAAATGGATCTCTACTTTAGTATTTTGGATCATAATGATCTTTGTCCTGATAGCCTTCTTTGACAAGCTAAACTTAACAGCAGTTTCTCAACCTCTAAATGCTTTCCTCACGGAAATAACTAGCTTCTTGCCTAGTATAGCGGCTGCCCTAATTTGGCTGGGTATTGCTTGGTTAGTTGCAACTCTAGCTAAACTAGCAGTCAGCAGAGGATTGAAGACATTTGGCTTGGACGATCGTCTAAATCAGCAAGTTAGTGATGGACAAACAGAAAATCAAGTAGAAATTAGCGATACCATTGCTAATGCTATCTATTGGTTGATTTTCTTACTATTCTTACCACTAATCCTAGAGGCTTTACAACTGCAGCTGGCACTACAACCTGTTCAAAACATGATTGATCAGATCTTGCAAGCTCTGCCTCGGATTCTCAAGGCTGTGATTCTAGGTGCAGTAGGTTGGTTACTTGCTACGGTTGTTAAGAAAGTTGTGAGCAATCTTTTAGCTGCTACAGGTGTAGACCAAATAGGCAGCAGGTTTGGCATGAGTCAAGCTAGTGGTGGTCAAAATTTGTCTGGAATTATTGGTACAGTTGTTTATGTATTGATATTGATTCCTGTAGCGATCGCTGCTCTGAGTGCTTTGAACATTGAGGCCATCACTACACCAGCAGTGGCAATGCTCAATGATATTCTGACGTTTATCCCCAAAATATTTGCTGCTGCTGTTTTTCTAGTTGTTGCTTACTTTGTTGGTCAATTTGTTAGGGATTTAGTTAACAGTCTTCTCACCAGCATTGGATTTAATAACCTGTTAAATTGGCTGGGCTTAAACTCAGTTTCATCATCTCCAGTAGATCCAGATGCAACTGTAATTCAGGTGGCTCCTAATACTACTAGCTCTAACCCTAAACCTGGTACAAGGACTCCATCAGAAATTGCTGGTCTGGTGGCTTTTGTGGGCATTATCCTTTTTGCCACTGTTTCAGCCACTCAGATTATGGAACTTGAGGCTCTCACATCAATTGTCAATGTTGTAATTTATATTGCAGGTCGAGTACTATATGGTTTAGTAGTTTTGGGTATAGGTCTTTACTTAGCTAACCTTGCCTATAACTTAATTAGCAGTTCTGGCAATTCCCAAGCCCTACTTTTGGGTCAGATGGCTCGGATTGGGATTATTGTATTAGTCTCAGCTATGGCTTTACAACAAATGGGAATTGCTCCTAGCATTGTCAATCTAGCTTTTGGACTTTTCATGGGTGCAATGGCAGTATCTATTGCTTTGGCCTTTGGTTTGGGAGGACGAGATGTTGCTTCCTCGCAAATTCAGGAATGGTTAGAACAGTTCAAAAAAAATAAATAGTCTTTTGTAATAGTTTGGATGGAGGGGGTGGATGATAATTGAAAAATCTAAATCCCCCTCTTCCTTGTAATAGAAAATCTTGAACTATTGATATTAATAGTACTGTTTTATTTTTTCTGTTGCCAAAATTCAGATAAATCAGCTATTTCTGTCTCTGATCAAGTTGTTCTTGAAGCAAAAAATTGTGGGTGGATGAAGGGAATTTCTAGTAGATGCAAAAATCTATTTTTCTTAATCTTTGGAAATATCAAATGTAGGGAAATATCAAAGTCTTTTGATGAGAAATTGTTTGTAAAACCCAGATTAAATTCTGGCGTAGGATGGGTGAGGGGTCAATATTTCCTTGTACTCATCATAATTTTATTTGTCCGCCGTAACC
>JAJEAQ010000505.1 GCA_022822685.1 Trichodesmium sp. jk18x7bins.61 | reverse complement strand
AATGTCTAATCAACTTCTGATTAATTTATCAGTATTAATCCCCCAAGCCACAGGAATATCAGTCTATGCTAATAATATTTTGCCTCAACTTCAGGAACTTAATCCTACTCTATTAGTTGCCGATCAAATTCATAACTTTAATTGTCATATAATACCCAATAATATGACACCAACTCATGGCACAAAAGGGCATATACATAGATTATTATGGACTCAATTTCAACTACAGAAAATATATAGAAAATTACAAGCAAACTTACTGTTTTCTCCTCTACCAGAAGCCCCATTATATTCTCAGTGTCCTTATATAGTCATGAGTCACGATTTAATTCCCTTACGTTTTCCTAGACAAGGTTCCCGGTTAACTGCTTATTTTAAATATTATATTCCTCAAGTATTAATTCAAGCAAAACATATTATTTGTAACTCTCAAGCCACAGCTAAAGATATTACTGATTTTTTTCATATACCGGCTGCAAAAATTACACCAATTCCTCTAGGTTACGACTCTCAAAGATTCCAGTTTTTAGACTTACCAACACAAAATTACTTTCTTTATTTAGGTCGCCATGACCATTATAAAAATCTGCATAGATTAATAGAAGCATTTGCTAATTTGCCAAATTTTTCAGAATATGAATTATGGTTCGCCGGGCCAAGAGATAACATCTACACACCAAAATTAAAAACTCAAACAACAGAACTAGGTTTAACAAATTTAGTAAAATTTCTGGACTACATTCCAGCAACAGAATTACCAAAAATAATTAATCAAGCGATCGCTCTAGTCTTTCCCAGTCTTTGGGAAGGATTTGGTTTTCCTATCCTAGAAGCAATGGCCTGTGGTACCCCAGTCATCACCTCTAATATCTCATCTATGCCAGAAGTTGCTGGAGATGCTGCTATTTTAATTAATCCTAGAAAAGTAGAAGAAATAACGGAAGCTATGATCACTATGGTGAATAATCCAACAGAGCGATCGCGTATGAGGACTCTAGGTTTGTCCAGAGCCAAAGAATTTAGTTGGGAAAAAACTGGCCAAGCGACTAGCCAGATCATTAAAATCCATATATAGTCAGGATGTGGAAACCACTTACAAGAGTGAGGCTTCTTGAAGTTCCACCACTGCCAGTAGGCTAGAATAAAACCACCAGTAAAAAATACTCCAAGTCTTACCAATCAATACTTTTCATTTTTTACAATTGAGCTCTATTACCGAGCATTTCCTTGGCGAGGGGCTATGTGGCGAACCTGCTTCCACACCTTGTAAGCCCCTTAATTTCGTCGATGTGGGGTCTCGACACTTTTAATTTCCGCGTTTTCGAGCAACTATATTATATGAGGATTGAAAATCATGGTAGCAACACCATCATTCAGGCCTACTTACGAACAAAAAAACTCTAACTTATCACCTACAGTAAAAGAAACAATATTTAATTGGGATCATAAATCTTTACTCACAACTCCCCTATTCGGTACAGATGGTATTCGGGGCCAAGTAGGAGAACTACTCAATGCCC
Organism: Trichodesmium sp. jk18x7bins.61; assembly: GCA_022822685.1. GTDB lineage: Bacteria > Cyanobacteriota > Cyanobacteriia > Cyanobacteriales > Microcoleaceae > JAJEAQ01. The sequence continues at coordinate 7,937 of JAJEAQ010000505.1, read as the reverse complement.
CTTTAGCTCTACAGATAGGCTTTTGGGCTGGAATTGTATTGCGCCAATATTCGGAAAATCCTGGCCCTGTAGTTATGGGGCAAGATACTAGAAATTCCAGCAATATGTTGGCAATGGCTCTGTCAGCAGGTTTAACAGCAGCCGGTTTGGAGGTCTGGTATTTAGGTTTATGTCCAACTCCTGGCGTTGCTTATCTAACAAGTGTTTCAGAAGCAATAGGTGGGGTGATGATTTCTGCTAGTCATAACCCACCTGAAGATAATGGGATTAAATTTTTGGGCTGCGATGGTACAAAACTATCTTCAGAATTACAGAGACAAATAGAAGCCGGAATTCGAGGAATCACAGATATTCCTAAACTCCCAACTAACTGGGGACAACATTACCATAGACCAGAGTTAATCAAGGATTATATAGCATCTCTACATTCTTCACTTATACCAGGAAAGTTGCAGGGAATGAAAATTGTTCTTGATCTAGCTTGGGGTGCAGCAGTTGATCTTGCACCAGAAATCTTTCAGACAATGGGAGCAGAAATTATTTGTCTACATGAGAAACCAAACGGCGATCGGATTAATGTTAGCTGTGGTTCGACTCATCTTCATTCCCTCCAACAAGCAGTTATAGAAAACCAAGCTGATCTAGGATTGGCCTTTGATGGAGATGCTGATCGAGTATTAGCTGTTGATTCTCAAGGTCGTTCTGTGGATGGAGATTATATTCTTTATCTTTGGGGTCAAAGTTTAAGCCAAGCAGGGCTACTGCCAAACAATTTGATTGTCACTACTGTTATGGCCAATTTAGGCTTTGAGCGAGCTTGGCAAAACTATGGTGGAAAGTTAATCCGGACTAAAGTAGGAGACCAATATGTTCATGCAGAAATGCAGGGCACAGGTTCAATGTTAGGTGGGGAGCAGTCGGGACATATTCTCTGCCCCCATTATTGTGTGACAGGAGATGGTCTTATGACAGCCTTGCATTTAGCAACTCTAGTACAAAACTCAGGAGTCTCCCTAGCAGAATTAGTAAACCAAAGCTTTCAGAAATATCCCCAACTCCTTCGCAATATCCGGGTTGAAGACCGCGATCGCCGAATGAATTGGCAAAAATGTGAACCATTAGTCAGAGCTATTGAGGAAGCTGATACAAACCTCGCGGATGTGGGGCGGGTTTTAGTCAGAGCCTCTGGCACAGAGCCAGTGATTCGAGTTATGGTAGAAGCAGTGAATGCTCAACTAGCAAGCTCTTGCACAGAGAATCTAGTTTTAGCAGTCCAGGGATATTTGGCCTAAGACTGACTCGATAATGTCGACCAAAAAGTCGAAAAAAAAATCAAAAAAGAAAGGGAAACCTGCTGCACCCAGTATTAGCAAAAAGGAACTGGCAGCAAGAAAGCGCCAACGAGCCAAACTGATTCAAGAGGGGATTGGCGCACTTGCTACTTATGGCGGTGCTGGTGCTGTCGTAGGTATAATCTTGTTTTTTGTAGCCGAACCAAAAATTGCCCTGGCTGGTGGTGGTGGTTTAGCAGTTTTAGGTCTTTCCTTTAAATATCCAATGTTGGGACTTTGGGGATTCCTGATTTATCTGCCTTTTGCCGGTACTATTACTTACTGGATTGGTGGTGGCAGTCCGATATTTCAGCTTGCCAAAGATGGTTTTTTCATTCCCGCAATTGTGGCAATATATCTTCAGTGTCAAAAGAAACGACAGCCATTTATCATTCCTAAAGCACTGAAAAATCCCTTGTATATTTTATTGGGCTTTTGTCTGCTGACCTTACTACTTGTGAATGGTTCCCAACAGCTTGACCCACCTAACCCTGGTGATCAACCAATTTTAATGGGAATATTGGGACTCAAGGCACTTATTGGTTATCTACCTCTAATTGCAGGTGCTTATTATAAATTTCAAACAAAAAAAGAATTACTATTTGCAGCCCGTCTAACCTTAATTCTAGCTATTATCTGCTGTTTTCTGGGTCTAGTGCAGTACCAATTCCTGAGCTCAGGTAAGTGTCCTGGTACTCGTGGTTACGAGGGAGATGCACTATTTAAAGCAACCTTAGCAGCTAAGTGTTTAGTTGGAGGTGCTTTAGTTTTTAGCCCTAGTCAGGGTATAATTCGTTTGCCTGGTACGTTTGTTGCACCTTGGCAGTGGGCATGGTTTTTAATTTCTAATGCTGCCTTTACCTTCGCTGTTGCTTTTAGCGATCCAAAACCCCTCTGGCGCATGGTGGGCTTGCTTGGTATGGCAATTGTTTTTGTCAATGCGGTTATTTCTGGTCAAAGAATTGCTTTAGCCTTAGTGCCTGTAGTAACTATAATTTTGTTGGTACTGACTGGTCAGGTAGCTAATCTGAAAAGGTTTCTCCCTATTGGTATTGGATTAGGTCTTGTCCTTGGAGTAGCTATAGTATCCAATCCCGCAGTTGTTCAGGAACGGGTAGATAGTTTTGTTAGTAGGTGGGAAGCTTCACCACCAACTGCTTTTATTACCCAACAATTTGAGGAGTCTGGTCATGCAAATGATGGATTTTTTGGGAATGGATTAGGAAGGGCTACTAATTCAGCGCGAGCTTTTGGTAAAACTAGATTAATTGAGACTTATTATCCTAAATTAATCTATGAAATAGGCACTTTGGGCACACTTTCATTTCTAGCTGTAGTAACTACTCTGACGATAACTTGTTTCAAAGCTTATCGCTCTGTCAAAGACAAGAGTCTACGTAGTTATGGTGCTAGCTATTGGGTTTTTGTTCTGATTATCAGCTATAACACTTATTACTACCCTCTAGATGTAGACCCAGTTGCAGTTTATTACTGGTATTTTGTGGGCATAATTCTCAGGTTGCCAGAAATTGACAAACAAGAACAAAAAAGACTAGCAGAAGAAGCAGAAATGGAAAATCGTAAATAAGTAAGGTACACCATGAATCAGGAATCATTAGCTACAGAAAATCAACAATTAACTATTCCTCTTTCCGTTGTCATTCCCACCTATAATCGTGAGGAACCCCTGGTAGATACGATCGCAGATGTACTCAAACAAGACTACCCTAACTTTGAAGTTTTAGTAGTCGATCAGACTACTAACCATAAACCAGAAGTTCAAGCTTATTTAGAAGAGCAAGCAAACGCTGGCAAAATTAAATGGTTTCGTCTTAGTTGGGCAAGCTTACCAGGAGCGCGGAATTATGCTGTCAGACGCTCTAGTGGAGAAATAATTCTATTTATTGATGATGATGTCCGCTTGCCAAATGGATTCTTTGCTGCCCACGCCCGCAACTATCAGGAACGCCCAGAAGTGGGAGCAGTAGCAGGACGAGTATTCGATCGCATGAAATTAGGAGATTCTGGTGAAGAACTGGAAATAGAAGAGTTACCCCCAGAAGCAGCAGATCCTGGGATTGCTTGGTACTATATTGACTTGGTGCATACAGTTAAACCTCAACAAATCATCTCAGCCAGAGGTTGTAATATGTCCTATCGCCGAGATATTTTTACTAAGTATAACTTGTATTTCGATGAGCGGTTTCGCGGTAGCGCAGTACGGGAAGAATCAGATTTTTGTCTCAGGTTACGACAAACAGGTTATCAGATTTGGTATAATCCAGCAGCTTCTTTAGTTCACTTAGGCGAAGAAAGTGGCGGTTGCCATGATATTTCGACGCGATCGCTCAAATATCAAGTTACTTTCTATCACAATCACTTTTTCATGGGATTAAAAAATCTCACTCCTAACCAGTGTGCCCGTTTCTTTGGGAAATTATTTGATTGTCATGTTTTGGGAAACCCGCCTTGTTATAAAGGTGGTTCCCCCATCAAAATAATTACCCGTGGTAGTTTCTATGCTCTTGGTTTTATGAGTGCTATTTATACCCTGGTTAAATCTATTTGGGATGACGGTCAAATTTATACTCTACAAGAGAAGTAATACCAACATTCAATGTTGGAGGCAGAGAAAATGAGATTTATCAATCCTAGTAGTAGGGCGGGCAAATATTGAGTTATCTGGAGCAACAATAAATTTGGTAGGCGGGCAGGATGCCCACTCCACAGACTACCTCCGAAAAACCTAACATCTAATACATACAATAATATCATGAGAATATTAGTAGCTAGCCATACCTATATTGTCGATCTAAACCGCGAAAAGTTGAGAGCCTTAGCTAAACTTGAGCCTAGTATTGAAGTCACAGTTGTTGTACCTCGTCGTTGGAATCCAAAAGGAGTACAAAGTAAAATAGTTGAAACCAAATTTATTGATGAAGGTTCCTTTAAAGTAGTACCCATTTCCAACTACAGCGAAAATAATCAAAGTTTACTAACATTCGGTCTTGATTTAATTGGTTTACTGCGAAAATTAAAACCAGATATTATTCAAATTGAACAGGGTTCTAAAGCTTTAGCTTATGCTCAGTTTATTACCTTTAATAAGCTCTTAGGACTGAAAGCTAAAAATCTATTTTTTACCTGGTGGAATATACCAGCTCAACTCAAGTTTCCCATTTCTTTACTAGAAGCTTATAATCTCAAAAATACTGATGGAATTGTTGCTGGAAATAAAGACGGAGAAGATATATTAAGAGAACGAGGCTACAAAGGACCGATTCAAGTCATGCCTCAGTTAGGAGTAGATGAAAGTTTATTTAAACCAGAAACTCAATCAGATTTAAGAGATAGTTTAGGAATTCAACCTGATGATTTTGTAGTTGGTTTTGTCGGTCGTTTTGTTGAAGAAAAAGGATTATTAACATTAACTCAAGCCTTAGCTGGTTTACAGGAAAAACCTTGGAAATGGTTGCTTTTGGGCAGGGGTGAATTACAATCTACTTTACTAAAAAAAACAACAGAATTAGGAATTAAAGATAGACTAATACTCGTAGAAAGTGTGCCTCACGACCATGTACAAAAATATATCAATCTGATGAATACTTTAGTATTACCATCAGAAACTACTGACAAGTTTAAAACTTTGACTTCAGTCGGTTGGAAAGAGCAATTTGGTCATGTTTTAATTGAAGCAATGGCTTGTAAAGTACCTGTAATTGGTTCTGATTCTGGGGAAATTCCCCATGTAATTGGAGATGCAGGTTTAGTATTTCCAGAAAAAAATGCCGAGGAACTTAGGAATTGTTTAATGCAGTTAATGGAGCAAAAAGAATTAGCAGAAAATTTAGGGCAAAAAGGTTATGAAAAGACAATGGCTAAGTATACAAATAAAGCTTTAGCTAAACAGTTATTAAGTTTTTATCAGGAGTTAGTATAGTAGTTTGTCTACTTCATTTCTCTTGGAAGTGATAGATAGTTTCAGCCCATGAATTGCATATAAAAAATTTTTGTTCGGAGTTGGGATGCGGCGCCACGATCAATATAGGATGGTTAAGCCAACTACGAAGCTTTATTTATAAATATTCTAGGGAACAGAAAAGATAAAGTAGGTGTTTGAAGTTCCATTCACGATAAGTATATTACTATAGAAGGCTATCAGATATTTAAGTATAAAAAACTAATCTATGAAAAATCTCATCCCCAACAGCAAACCAGGCAGAGATGAACTAATTCCGATCGCCTCAATGAGAAAAAAATATTTGGTCAAAGAAGGTTACTTAATACCTGGTATTGTCACTGTAATTTTTGTAGTTTTGATGTTTGTGTCAGTGGGAATACCAGAGTTATATGAATGGTTAATCGCAACTTATATTTCTGGTGCAGCTTTCTATTTTGTTTACCGTTTGTGCGATAAATCTAAACCTTGGTGGGTATTATTTGGCTCTGGATTAACAACTTGTGTAATTTTATCTAGCCCGATTTTGCTTCTATTTATTGTTGTATTTCGTGGTATCCTACCTGGTAATCTGCCAGAAAACTTGGAACAGTTAGCCTTTCCAGTCTTGTTTGTCAAAATGTTGTTTGGGGCAGGATTGATGGAAGAATTACTGAAAGCTTTGCCAGTGTTTGCTTGTATGTGGCTTGGACAGAGATTGGAAAAGCCCGGTAGAGAAAAAGTAGGAGTCTGGGACCCCGTAGATGGAATTTTAATTGGTACTGCTTCTGGGGTTGGCTTTACGATGTTTGAAACTCTGGGGCAATATGTACCTGGAATGGTAGAAAATGTAACTGAGTTGTTAGGGGAAGGGCTTTTAGGATTAGGAGTAGGTTATTTAGCAGGGTTACAATTGCTCATTCCTCGCATCTTGGGGTCGATCGCTGGGCACATGGCTTACAGTGGCTACGTTGGCTATTTTATTGGTTTAAGTGCAATCTACCCTCAGGAGCGATGGAGGATTTTAGGAGTAGGCTATCTGAGTTCCTCTATATTGCATGCTTTGTGGAACTCCACTGGTAATAGTTTGTTGGTTTTGGCAACAGTAGGGGCATTTTCCTATGCGTTTTTTGTCTCAGCAATTTTAAAAGCAAAAGAAATATCGAAAATTATAGTTAATCGGTAAAAAAAATGACATATTAAGCATTATTCTGCTATACCTAAAGAATTTTCTAGCTCATCTAACACGATGTCAGTAATTACTTTAATCCGATATTTACAAGCAGTAGTTTCAGTAGAATTAAATGTACCATTTTCCCAATATTTATTACTGCCTGCCCCGCCACCACAAACACCAAAATATTCACAATTTTGCTGACATTGTGTAACTCCACCAGTCATATCTTGATAAATTTTCTGAAATTTATCAGTCTGGATAACTGACTCAAATGTGTCCTGTAAAACATTACCTAGAATAAACTCTCCATAATGTTCTGTTTTCACAGACAATAACTCTGGATCGAAGGTAGAAAAATTACCCTGATTATCAATACTAACAATCACAAAAGGTTTATTCATGTCAGTATTTTCTAGCCGCGCATCATCATAAATTATATGGCAAATTGACTCAAATTCACGAACTTTCAATTCACCTTCTGTTTGAGCAGTTAAATCCCAAAATCTTTTAATAAAATCTCGATAACGTTTTTGTATGCCTATTTTGTCTAAAGATGAAGACTGATGGATTCCTTCTGTTTCCTCCATATTAAACCCTACATCAGTAATGCCGTTTTCCCAGAAAAAGTTAAATATTTCGTCAGGATAATCTAAGGAATCTTCTGTAAGAACGGCAATTATACTCATATCAATTTGATTTTTTTGCAAATAAGAAATTCCTCGCATAGTGCTAGCATGACTACCTAAACCAGTACGAGTTTTTCGATGAGCATTGTGGATAAAATCTGGGCCGTCTATACTAACTCCTACATGCACAGGATGTTGTTTAAAAAAATCACACCAAGCTTGATTAATTAATGTACCGTTAGTTTGAAAAGAATGCCCTGTTTGGCAAGGTTGAGTATTATATTTTTTGTCGGCTGTGTTGATAATTTCAAAAGCAGATTCATAAAAAGAAATTGGTACAGCTAGAGGCTCTCCCGCGTGCCAGCAAACTGTAAAATCACAACCTAAAAAACTACTGGTGTAGATTCTTTGAAAAATTGGTTCAATTAAATCTAGGGATAATCTATTTTTGAGATGACGCTGGGGTAGATAACAATAGTCACAGTCAAGATTGCAAAAAGAAGTGGGTTGAATTACAACTAGAGAAATCGGACCAAATTTGGAGTAGTCAATATCAGGAGTAATGTCTGTAGCAGTGGGATTAATTTGAATTGTGTTCATTTTTTTTTATACCAAATTCAAGGGGGAATTATTTCCAAAGTGTTGATACTCCCTGCCCTGTTTCGGCTGTTGCCGGCATGAAAGACTTCAGCCTGCCGTTAGGCATAGAGACGGGGAATTCTTGCTTCTACGACTCACCATCATCTGGCAGGATGTCTCTCACCTGTACCAGAGGGCAAATCTCCTACAAGCGTATGATTTCTGGTGTGTCCTACCGTACTTAATCCGGTAGTTATATATAGCAATGGTATATCAAGGCTAAAATC
>JAJEAQ010000068.1 GCA_022822685.1 Trichodesmium sp. jk18x7bins.61 | reverse complement strand
GGTGAATGTTTGTCGGCAGATTAGACAGTAGAATCGTTGAGTGCCTTGACTTGTTTTTCTATGCTTATGGACTTTGTGATTACCACACAGAGGACATTCCATTGTATACGAATTATCTGGGTGACAATATTTCTACTTTAGCATTCCCACACTTTCTTGACGCACTACTAAAAGAATAATATTAAACTATATTGTTTAAAAGGGTGTTGATTTAATATGTTTGCTAGTGTGAAGCAGAAAAATATAGTTGAAGATTGGGAGTTTAAGTTGATGAAACAGAAAATTTTGATTAAATTGAGTTTTTATTTAGAATTGCTAACAACGTAGAGAAGCATTATTATTACCCATATTTGTATATTTAGGATTTTTATAGAAAAGCAATGTTTTAGTGCTAACTGTTTACACTCCTTGTAAAACAAGAGTTTTTGAAATTATCAAAGTTATTTTTTTTGAATTATGGAAGATTATCAAATAAGTTTTGTTGAACGCAATTCTGATACAAAAATACTACATGAATCTGGAAGAAAAATTGGAGCTATGCACTTTGGAGGTATAACTATTGAGTGTTTATTAAAAGCAATTATTTTTTCTACTTTACCAAATGGTACAGCTAAAGAATGGAATACAAAAAATAACGATCCCGGACATACTATTACAAATCCAGGACATAGCTACATGGAAGCATTAAAACGAAATAATAGACTTAGCTCTAGAGTTTATAGTTTCCGCCTAGTCTTAGAATGGTTGAATCAAGTTGAGCATCCAATAGGCCAGCATTTCATAGATATACGCTATTCTGGTATTGAACCTAATGATTCAGATTACAAAAGCTGGTTTGACAAATATCAAAGGCTTATAGGATGGCTACAAAAACAAAGCACTAAACTTTAAGGAGGTTGAAGTGCAGGAAAACTGGCAAGTATTACTAAAGCAGAACATCAAAAACCAATACGTTCAAAAGCCTCAAGAGTGGGTTGATGTAAATATTTCCACATCAGGTTTGCTCAATTTAACTTTAGTTAGCCATAGCTTTTTTGGTTTATCTATCCCTCAGCGGAAAGAACAAATCTCCAACTTACTAAAATCTCAGGTGCCTCATTTATCTCCTGGGTTTCTTTCATTATATACACCTCAAGAAGCTGAATCATTAAACATTTCACCACCACAAATTTTTGATGCAACTTCGCTAACCAGTTGGCAAGATTTAGCTATCCAAGCGGCAAACCCCCAAAATCAACCTCAACTACCTCAGCAAGAACCCCGCATACCCAGAACAGTAACATTTTATTCTTTTAAAGGAGGAGTAGGTCGAACTACTGCATTAACTCATGTGGCCTCAATTTTAGCAATGCGAGGCCATAAAGTTGTAGCTGTCGATTTAGATTTAGAAGCACCTGGGTTAAGTACAGCATTTAACCTGAAGCCAAAACCAAAGTATGGAATTGTTGACTATTTCTATGAGCGTTCTTACTTACCAGAAGGAGTAGACGTCAGTATTTCAATTACAGAAATATTTGGTGAAGTGAAAATACCTAGCGCTACAGGAAGAGTATTTGTTGTTCCTGCTGGATATCTTAGTCTTGATTATATCTCTAAAGTTGACGATCTCTATGCCACAACTGTTATAGATGGAGATCAGAATCTTTGGTCTATTTTTAAGCAAGAAATTCAAGAACAATTAAAACCTGATATTCTCTTAATTGATTCAAGAACTGGAATTAATCAATGGGGGGCTTTATCATTAATTCAAGCTGCTGATGAAGCAATTATTTTTCTGTTCCCTAACGAACAAAATAAACAGGGAATAGAACTACTACTACAGTCTCTTCAAGGACTCAAAAATCTATCAATTAATTTTGTTTTTTCGCCTGTGCCTGATGTCACAAAAAATGGTTTAGATCAAGTACGAAAAATTTGGAACTTCTTGCTCAAAAGGATAAAAACTGGAACTGATGAAAACTATGATACTGATGAAGATGAGTCAATTACAGATAATGAGCAACTAGAAAATGATGAACTTCTAGTAGTTCCTTACCTTGTACCAATTGCTTTTGCTGATAGCTATCCTGTACCAGGAACACAAGATTACTATAGTAAGATTGCTAATCTAATCGATGAAAAAAATGATGAACTTAAACGCAGTAGTGTTTTAAATATTGAGCAAAGATGGCAAATCATTGAAAATCTAGACTTTCCTGAAGTAAATGCGGCTGATATGAAGCATGATTTAGGATTATTGTTTCAGCGCACTACTGATTTTGAAAGATTTTTAGATGATACAACCTGTCTAATTCGAGGAAAAAAAGGAACAGGTAAAACTGCTTTATATTGGTTATTTTTAAAACATAAAGAACTGGCTCAAAAAATAGCTCATGGACGGTTGGATAATACCATATTTTTGTCTGCACATGGTAGATTTCAAGAAAGTCGCCCATCCCGTGACGAATTTCAAACTATTCATCAAACTTTGCAGCAAAAGAATGGAACGTGGGAAGCTTTTTGGAGAGCTTATTTACTATTTAGATGTTATCAGGAAGAATTACTTAAATTTCCCAGAGGTAAGAAAGGAGAAAAGTTTAGTGAGTTGAAAAAAATAATTAATAATTTACCAGAAAATATATGGCATTTTGAATCAACTCAAGCTTTATTAGAATTATCTACTAACTCTCAACTACGGCTCATAGTCAAAGATGTAGTAAGTACTATTCTTAATCAAGAGGCGAAAGAAAAGTCTCAAAAATTATGGTTTCTGTACGATGACTTAGATGAAGATTTTTCAGACGCAGGAAAAATAAGACAACAAGCATTAACTGGATTATTTCAATTAGTTCAGTCTTGTGATGCGAGTAGACTAACAGAAATTAGATTTAAAATTTTCTTGAGAGAAGATATTTGGAATCGTTTAAATTTTGATAATAAAAGTCATTTTACTGGAAGGGATATTATTTTACAGTGGACTCAAATAGACTTTTTACGTTTAGCACTTCGTCAGGCAATACAATCTAAAGATTTCAAAAATTTAGTTGATCGAGTTTATCCTATTGCTGTTGAAAGTATCGATCAAGCGAATGAAGAAGAGCTTGATAAAGCATTAGAATTACTTTGGGGAAGTCGTCGCCGAGGAGGAAACAGAGCGAAAAAAGTATCTCGATGGGTTTATGAACGATTAACAGACTCAAGTGGCACGACTTTTCCTCGGAGTTTAAGTATGTTACTTAAAGGAGCAAAAGAACAAGAATTAACTTACAAAGGAAAATCATCAACTAAAATCCGTACAGAACGCCTAATTCAAGGAAAATCTCTAGAATTCGGGTTAAAAGAAGCATCAAAAAAGCGATGTGAAGAAATTAAAGAGGAATATCCCAACCTAATTAATTTCTTTGATTCTCTTAAGGGAAAATCAGCTTTTTTAACAAAAAACAGATTGCAAAAAATATGGCAGGATTCAGCAGCGGACATTGTCGGAAATTTTGAAGAATTTGCTTCTTTTTTAGGTGAAATAGGTATTATTGAATTTCGGGAGAAAGAAAAACGCTATAAATTTGCGGATATATATGTTTATGGTTTTGAAATGATACGTCAAGGTGCAGTCTAGAAATTTATTTAGGAATACAGTATTTGTAACTGCCAGCAATAAGAAAGCCTCGGGCTAGCAATAAGTATAATTTTCAACCAGAATTAACTGCAACTAGAACGGCATTTCAGCCTGGATTATACCAATTATCAAAAACTTTGCTATACTT
>JAJEAQ010000421.1 GCA_022822685.1 Trichodesmium sp. jk18x7bins.61 | reverse complement strand
GGGGTGAAAATCCCTAGGAGACACCAAGTCCCATTTCAGACGACCAGTAGGCGACCAGGGGAGGAGCTTTCCTTACGGAATGCGGAGCATTCAGGTCGCCTGTCGCCGACATGTGGCGAGGTGGCTCAACAGGTCGCACATACACTTCCATCCCTACCGATTAAATCGATAAATTCGTCTCGACGAGTCGAATCTACATAGATTTGCTGACTAATATCCGTCACTTTTGCCATCATTTCGTCTGACGATTCATAACCAAATATCCGGGCTAAAGTGGGATTACCATAAATATAACGCCCATCCGGTGTAGACTTAAAAATACCTTCAACCGAGATCTCAAAAATGCTGCGATATGTGGCTTCAGTTGAATGTAGTTCTTGATATGCTGCTTCTAGGTGCAATCGAGTATTAAACTCTGTCTTCTGCAAAGATTCATACAAGTATACTGAAATGTCATAGATTAAACATACCCAAAAGATGCCAAGACACATCTGAGGTAAATACCAATCTGATGACAATACATCCAAACCCAGCATCCTATTTACACCGAAGTAGTATCCTAATCTAGTGATTTGGGATATTAAGTGTAGAAACCATCTGACCGGAATTAAAGTTGCCTGAGTAAAGAAAGTGAACATCCAAATAAAAAAACTCAGGATGAACATTTCCTCTAATTGTATCTGATATTTGCGAGCTCATCGTTATAGACCAAGAAAAGCTCAGAAAGATTAGACTCAGATGACGATAACCCCAGGAAGTTCGTAGCATAAATATACAACTCAGTAAAGTTAAATGCACTAAAATTCTGGCAATTCCCCACTCTTCCCAGCTAGGATATTTACCAATAATCAAGTCAACTGAATTGAGTGTTGTTCTACTCAAAAAGAAGAAAAAAGCTAGCCACAATGCTAAGTTGAGTGGAGCGATCATAAAACGATGCTGCCACTGTGGATAGGAGAGATTTGTTAAGTCTTGACAATTGTAGTAAAGTTAGCACTATCCAAGTAGGCGAGTATTTTCCTAACTGGAGATAGTCTCTGTAGCTTTATGAGTAATCCATTTAGCATCGCTAGTCAGATTGAAACGTTATATTAATTAACTCAGAAGTCAGAATAGAAATTTAAAAGGGAATTTCGACCCCTGAATAATTTGTGGGGGACTTATACCCTAAGATTTGCCAAAGAAATCAGAAAGGAAAGTTTATATATTCTGACCTTACTTTTCCCAAACTTTGGTCTTCCCTCAAACATTTTTCTTCGAGCCTAGTGAGTTAAAACTGCTCACTAAAATTTGCTTGCTTGTCATTAACAATAATTTAGAATAATAAAAATTATTGATTATTTGTAGCTAGCTTTATTTAGAATGGTATCATTACTTTTGTTGTATATTGGTTATATTTGTACCTAAATACTTAGTCAGAATATGGTTAGTTATACCTTGCCTCAAAATCCAGATACTATTATTACTGTGAGGGGTAAAGATTCAGAAAGATCTCGTCAGAAAGCTATGGATAAGCTTGTAGAAATGATGGACTCTGGTGAAATTGCAACAGAATTAGAAAATGGATTTGGGCCAGAGCAGTTTATTGAGGTCAAAGAATCAAAAGCATCGAAAGAGATAACTTCTGAGGAAGAAGATGCTGTGGCTCAGGCATTACAAATACTTAGCGATCTAGCAGCATTGAAAATTAAGGTTGTTGAATATCGAGAGGAGGCACTCGATATTCGTTCTGCAATTGAGGTACTATTCACAGATGAACCTGTAACTGTTGAAGAAATTGCTAGTCTTAAAGAAGGTTTTAAAGTGTTGAAAACTTTTGCACTAGCTAGTTTACGCTATAGAGAAGCAAGAGAAAAAGCAGAAGAAGCCCGTATAATTCTTGATCTGGCACTCAAATCTTCGGAACTACCCGTCAAGCAGTCTTCAAAATCTACTAAATAGGTACCCTAGTACCCCTACCCGGTAGTGAAAAAGTATGGATGCAAAAGCACCGAGACCAGACATCGACTACAGGCACAAAGAAATGCTCAACAAGACTCTATCTGTGCATATCTAGTATAGTAGATATATTTATATTATAGAGGTTATTAGTATCGGGTCAGGTGGCCGACAAGAGTCGGAGCTTTCATGTAGCGAAGCTAAAAGCGTTTTAGCTTCGCTACATGAATGAGGATTACTCCTCTCCCCTCCCCTTTGAACCGTACGTGACAGTTTTCCCATCACACGGCTCAAGCCTTACTTCCAGCTAAACAGTCCTTGGTTTTTGAATGTACCTGTAGGCGACAAGAGTCTGCGCTTTCTGATGTAGCTTTAGCTAAAACCCTTTTAGCTAAAGCTACATGAATATGACACGCTCTGTGCAAATGGATCAGATTCTCCTTGTCATCAGTTCCTCCTTCCTTCACAGGTACTATATGATGGGTTTCTATTTCTTCAGAGTTGAATAGGCTATCTCCACAAATCAGGCATTTCCAGTTTTGTTCTTTGGCGATTTGTTCCTTTTTGGAACCTTTCGCCCAATATTTCTGGCCTTCTTTTTCTAGACGTTTGGGCCAGTATTCTTTGATAGAGGGGTCATCGGGACTTGCTTGACCTTTGACTTTGATGTGCCTGATTATGGGGGTGTTGCTGATATCGTAAAGGGTAAGGAGTTTAGGTTCTCCCCCCTTTCGTTTAACAACTCCTTCACAGGCAAAAGTCCAGTCTTTCCCGTATACCCGTTTAAAGTAGGGTTCTTTAACCCATTTTTTTCCTTTGTAGGCTCCAAGAGTCGGAGCTTTCAGGTCGCCACTTGAAAGGGATGCCGTCAAGTCGCCCAACTGTAGAGGTATTGCCATATCCTATGACTGATATAGTTGAAGG
>JAJEAQ010000151.1 GCA_022822685.1 Trichodesmium sp. jk18x7bins.61 | reverse complement strand
GCTAGTGCTGGTTTAGGAGTGTTCTTTCTCCTGGATGGTGGGGTTTTAACTTGCGTTTGATGAGCAGTTTTAGCTGTCTGTAGGCTTTAGTAGGGGTGAGTGGCTTTTTTCTCCGTCATCGGTTGGAGGCTTCTTTTTTTTATTTGGTAGGGCTTGTAGCTGCCCCTGGGCTTGGCTAACGTGGTTTTAATGAATTCTACACGCTTACCTTTTTGAGCAATCCTGATCATTGACGTTCAGCTTGTTAAACTAAGCCAGGAATGTCACCCTTCCCGACTCGTCTTCAAAACCGTGCCTGAGACGCCTCACCTCACACGCCTCCTCTCCTAAACGTCCATAGTCAAGGGCACATCCTTTTTCATGTCGGCGACAGCCGAAAATCCCGCTTTCAACATAAATGAGGTGCCGTTAATGGCTTGCTGCTTTTATATCTTCAGCTATTTGTGATTCATGGCCATGTCGGTGCAATACCTGTTTGTTTTTAAGAGTATCATCACCACCTTGAGACTTTGGAACGATGTGCTCAACATCAATTAAGTCTGTTGGTTGGCATGTTAACCCGCAGTGAGCGCATTGATTCTTCTGACGTTTAAGTAAAGTTGCTACTTCTTTTCTTACTCTGGGATGTTTGCCGATTCTTGATGCCCAATAAGTCCAGTCTCCATCGTAGGGTGATTTATTACCTTTCACTTTCATGTGTTGTATAATAGGTACATCAGAGTGAAGGTTTAGTAGGTAGTTCCCATTATTCAGTAGCCAGTTTCGGTTTTTGACATGTGAGAAATATCTCCTTTTCACTCAGTGGTTAGACCTATTTAGATGCCTCCTACTTGCCCAACGCCAAAGTCTTCTCCATAGTAGGTCATCTAATTTAGAAAAGATTTCCTTACTGACTGTGGATGAGAAGTAGTTAGCCCACCCTCTGATTATGGGGTTAAGCTTGGCAATTAATGCTTTTGTAGGAGCCGTCTGATGTTTGTCACATATTTGGGCTAATTTCCGATAATGAGTTTTTATACTCTTTGAGGATGGTTTGAGCCTGTCGCCGACATGAAAATCAGCGTCTTGAATCCCTGCGCAAGGTGACTTCACTTTCCATTGCCTGATTGTGAAACCAAGGAAGTAAAATCCTGGTTGATTCCCTTCATATTCATCCAAGGTGCGGGCAATTCAGGTCTTTTCTGGTTTTAGAGTTAATCCTATTTGACTTAACCATTCTTCAATCACGGTTTTTGCTTGTATTACTACTTCGATTTCTTTGTGTAGGATAACAAAGTCATCGGCGTAGCGTACTAAGGTTAGAGCCTTTTTGTTGTGTTGCTTACTTCTAGGTATGATGATTTAGGCAATTTTACCTACTCGCTATTCCATACCCTGTCAGGCGATGTTTGCTAGTAGAGGTGTTCTTACCCCCTCTTGTGGTGTACCTTCGACAGTATCTAGGAATTGATTATTGTCAAACACACCAGATTTTAACCATTGTTTGATTAATCTTTTATAGGGAGTTTTTCCTAGTTTTTGTAGCAACACATCATGGTTAATTCGGTCAAAACATTTGGAGATATCAGCATCTAACACATATTTGGGTTTGTATTGGATGCTATTAAAGATTCTTTGAATAGCATCATGTGTTGACCACCGGAAAAGACCATAGCTTCAGGGTAATAGCGTGCTTCCCCCCATGGAGACCTACTCAACTTAACCAGAGCTTGTAATGCTCGCTCATACATTGTTGGTATGCCAAGGGGACATTTCTCTTCTCGTCCTGGCGCGTGGTATCCAGACTCTACCGGTAGGACTTGCTTTTAGTCTGTGTGATTTTAGCAGCTCTACCAAGTTAAGTCTTTGCATAGGCTTCAGGTTTTTAATTCGGCGTTGCACAGTGGCGAATGATTATTCCCTGATGATGGCTATTTTTGAGCATTTCCTTTTATGAAAATCAGGGCAATTCATCAGCATATTCCATGGCATCATTTTCTCTTGTGCCACACCGGTTTCGGAGTTCCCATATACCTTGATTATGACTGCCACAGGTGGGGTAAAATCTCCCGGAGGGTTCAGTATGGTTGTTGATTATGACACTGAAGTATCATTATCCATTGCTCCTCTGGCTTGTTAGCCCTACACCCTATAGCTACCTTTTGGGTAGCTCGTTGTTACGAGAGTTTAAATTACTTTCCTGTTCGTCTACGAGATCAGCCAATGCTTGCCGTTTCACTCTTGGTAGTTAGAGTTTTCACCGCTCTTTTCCCCGTCACGGATTGATGTTCAGTCTCTACCGTGTGGCCTATACTGTCAACCCAACAACGAGGTGGATGGAATTTCACTATCAAGGTTATATGAATTAAACCTAGACAGAGAGCACCCTGTTAGATTTCCACGAATGGCTTATTATACTTAGCTTTTAGCTAGCTTTTAAGCCAACGAGTCGCACTTGCCGTCACAACGATGTCATAATGACTACCTATATCTGTTGTGACTTTGTGCTGCCAATCTTTTCTTATGGCTGACTGTGCCCGCCTTTAATTTAGATACTTCTCGATTAGCTTTTCTCCATCTACTCAACGCTTTTTGTTTTTTCTTAATTGGGCGCTGCTTTCTTCTGAGTACCTTTGAAGCTTTCTTTGATTTGGGGTGCTTGCTTCCTGGTCAAATCTGGGATTATTGATTTTGTTAAACTTTTGACCATCATAACAAGTTTCGGTTGTCACCAACATGAAAATGCTGTTGCTGTTCCTAAATCAATTGCCACCATCGATTCATAATAAGCAGGGGAAAAACTACCAAATTTAGGAGATGGTTCATCAGTGATGACCGTAAAAGAGACATACCACTCATTGCCCTTGGGGCGGTAAATTATAGTGCAAGTCCTAGGTTTTCTGTTATAGCCCCAATACTTGAATCTACCGCGCATTCTGACTTTGATTCCCAAGTCGTTGAGTGTCACTCAATCACAGTTCACTGATTTATTGCTACATTCAACTTGAACTTTAAACCCTTGCCGACTGTCTGGATAAGTCCAACCCAAATAATTTATAATAGCTTTCAACTTGGGAAATTTTCTGATTCCCTTAAAAAAGCTCTATAGGCTAAGTCTACTCGTTTGACTGTTGCCTGTAGTGAGGTTAAGTTAAGTGACTGGTAGTCATCCCACTGTTCTCTAAATCCTGGTAATGCGTTTTGCTGTGTGGAGTAGTCAACAGTTTTTCTGTTCTTTCTCCACTCAAAACGACGCTGTGCAATGTAAGCGTTATACAATACTTGGTGAAGTTTCCTGGTAAAAAAACAGCTTTTGCTTCTGAACCTGAGGCTGGGTACAGTCGAAAAGTCAGTCTTCTAGAAGCCATTAACTGCTTCACCTCCAGAATTTGCGAATGCAACGTATTATCTGAGCATAGCATATATGAGAGAAAACAGAAGCGGAGCAACATTTCTTTATGTAAAGGGGGAGTTTGGGCAACAGCCGTCTAGACGAATGGGCTAACCATTCCCCCCTTACAATTCCCCCTATGGTTGTAAGTTCTGCTGTCATTGGGATCTAGTCCTCCAACTTCCATCTCTGAGGCCAATCTTCAAGAAAAAGCTTCCTGGAAACTTATTACTACTTTTCGTACTACAAGTCTAGAGGGTGTAAATTATTAGAAGTATATAATTTAGTTTCCAATTTTTGCAAAATTTGCTTTTGGTCTTGATTATTTTTGAACATTCTGAAAATATCTAACTTCTGCTCTAACTTTCTTTTTCCACCATCACCAATTACCCAACTAACTGCATGGATAGCACTCATAATTTCACTATAAGCAACTGCCTCCGAAAAATTACCATCTTCTGTAATTCCTAATCTAATTTTTTCCTGTGTAGTCATTTCTAAAATTGAGGCGATCGCTACTAAACCCACTGCTCCAATTAAAGCCTCTCCACCTTTCAATATTTTGACTCCTGCTAATACCCCCACACCACCACTAACCACTGCATCATCAACTACTTCAATTAACATTCCTTTTTGAATCGCCATATTACCGAAACTATTTGTCACTTTTTCTGGATTTTCTATTTTTTTTACAAGCTGTTCTGCTTTCTTAAACTGTTGGAAAACTGCAGAAAAACGCTCGGACTCTGCTCCTAACTCTAATTCCCAGTATTTTTCTCTTAAAAGTTGATATGCTACCTTACATATTCTGGGAATTTTCGCCTGAAAAATTACTGCATCACAATTTTCTAAAATGGAATTATCTACTACTGTTGAACCATCCCTAATTTTTTGATAAATAGATAAATATTTACGACGCTGACTATCATCTATTTCTGGACTATTATGAATCAAATTTATGATTAACATATCTATTCTTAATGCTGTTGATATCGCACTTGCTAATAAATATTTATCTTTCAGTTCGATGGCGATCGCCATATTGATAATTAGGGCATTTAATTGTTTAAAATTATCTAAATTAGGTAATGGTTCTCCAGCTTTAATATATTGATAACTGCCCTGAATTTGATATTTTTGAATATCACTTAACTTAGCAAGTTTTAACATTTCTTCTAATTTTTTATCAATAGCTATCCACTGAGAATTTTCACTTGCCATTGTGTAGCGCAAACCAATTAATAAATCTATATTAGATGAATTAACTAAAAAATCTAACAGATTAAGTGCTGCCAAATCATAACTATATAAACCACTATTAATTCTATTATAAACTTCTAAACATCTTGTTTTGCTTCTTTCATAAATTGACGCATTTATCACCAAGTTATTCATCCGACGGTCGAGGTTAAAATCAGAATTATAAAGAGTGTGCAAAACTAAAAAAACATCATTACCTTGTAAACCGCATTTTTTTAGTCGCAAAGTTGAGCCTTCGGTACTATTGGGACGAATTCTTACATTATAGCTTTTCCCTGATTTAAGAGTAACTTTCTGATTACCACCCTGACTAGCAGTTTGATGAGCGACAAAGATATGATATATTTCTTCTTGTTCTAAATCATTTTCTACTTCTTGCCCTAATTCTAAATTAGTTTGCTGTTTTCCCAAGGCATAATTTTTGGCGGTTTCTCTAAAATATTTACCTACATCAGATGCTTTGTGACTGAGAGCATCTCCCATTTCATCTGCTTTCTTTTTAGCTGTTTCAGAAGCTTGATCACTGATTGATTTACTAGCTTTAGATACTGTTTTACTGAAGTTTTCTCTAGCTTCTGATGCTTTTTTAGTCATTGATTTCCATAACGATAATTCCTGTTTTTTATTCATAATTTTGATTACCTTAAATTATCCTAACTCCTGTATTATATTCAATGCTTGAGCAAGTCATACCAGTTTAAAATATATACAAAGTGTTTTTTTGGTAGGAGGCGCAGATTTAGGGGTTAGATCAAATCCGCCGACGTGTTAGAGCCAGGAATAGCTAGTAGGGTGGGCAAATATTATGGTGAATCGAGTCAGGTTGAGGCACCTCGCCACATGAATGAGGATTACTCCTCTCCCTCCCCCTTTGAACCGTGGGTGACAGTTACCCATCACACGGCTCAAGCCTTACAAACAGCTCAACAATTCTGGGATTTTGAATGTACCTGTTGCCTCCAAGAGTCGGAGCTTTCTTAGGTCGCGCGACAGGCTCAACGCTTTCGGCCATGTCGTCACTGATGTGACGACATGAA
>JAJEAQ010000282.1 GCA_022822685.1 Trichodesmium sp. jk18x7bins.61 | reverse complement strand
GCTAGTGCTGGTTTAGGAGTGTTCTTTCTCCTGGATGGTGGGGTTTTAACTTGCGTTTGATGAGCAGTTTTAGCTGTCTGTAGGCTTTAGTAGGGGTGAGTGGCTTTTTTCTCCGTCATCGGTTGGAGGCTTCTTTTTTTTTATTTGGTAGTTTTCGCGGCATGAGTCGCACGGTTACTGTAAATATATCAAATCAAATAAAATCAGCAACTATAAAAAATCAGGTAGATGAAAAAAATCAATTGACAACACTAGCAAAAAATGTCAAACCATCAAATGGTAAGCTCCTGAATGAAAGACAGAAAAACCCAAATATTCCTCTAAATCAAGATGCCATAGAAGTTTATAAAAGATTAGGAAAAATGCTGCAAAAACAAGGTAAAGCAGCAGAAGCTTGGCAATGGTATACAAAAGCTATATCTGTTGCACCACGAGCTCCAGAAATTTACAGAGATTTAGGTAGTTTGTATGGACAGCAGCAATAATGGCACGAAGCAATTAAATGTTATGAAAAAGCTTTATAAATCAATCCGGCCATGTCAGACGTTTACCGTTACTTAGCAAAAGCATTAACTCATGTTGGTAAGCATAAAGAAGCCTCTAAGTTTTGGGAGCAAGCTTATTCTCTAGAACCAGAAACAGCAACAGCAGAAGAACACTTCATCCTAGGCAATACTCTACTACAGATGAATCAAGTTGAGCAAGCAATATCATCTTGCTGTAATGCTATTAAAACTAACTCTAACTTAGTAGGTGCATATCAAAATTTAGGGGAAGCCTTGAAACTTAAATCTAATTCCCTCTACTCCAATTCACAAAATAAAACTTACACAAATAATGGTTATCTAAATCCTCAAAGCTATAGTTATGAATCTGCTATTACAGATAAATATGATTTGTTAAAAAGAAATAGTCATCGGCTAGTTCGTTCTGATACTAAGTTAAGAATAAAACCGGGTGTTTTCAAAGATAAATTCAAACATTTTGAGCAAATTTTAAATAATTTAATTAGTAAAGTAGCTGCTGTTTTTAACTTAAATAATGAATCCTCAATCAAATATTTGCAATCATCTGCAGAACTGCTCCTGCTTCAGGAGAAAAGTAATTCTTTTCCTTGAAAACCAGAATTGGATTTAAAAATACAAGATACAACAGAAAATTCTATAGAAGATTTAATATTTCCTAGTGAAGCAAATTTAAGTAATACTCACTGGAATTGGCAAAAAAAGAATTCACAGAAAATACCAATCAAGAATTGGGCACAACAGAATTAGGTTTGCCAAAAGAACAAATAGAAGAGATAGATCAGAGACAAAATTTATCCCCCACTGAGGAAATAGAAAACACTAAAAAAATAGAGACACAGAAAAATGAGCAATATCTTGATGCTGCTAAATCAGCGAATGCTCTACCTGGTATTTATATTCAACGTGCTATAGCTTACAGTCAGGAGGGATTATATGAACAAGCGATCGTCGAATTGTCAGCAAGCTATAGCAGTGAAACAAGATATGGCTGTAGCATACAAAGTATTGGGGAATATCCAACAAAAAATGGGCAGTGGTAATCAACGCCAAACAGCCAAGCAAAATTATCTAAAAGCTATATCTCTTGATGGTAAAGATGCTACAGTTTATGCCAATCTGGGCAGTATTTATGCACAAGATAAGTTGTGGGAGCAAGCAATATCTTGTTATCAAAGAGCGATCGCTCTCAAACCAGATTTTGCTGGAGTGTATCGCAATTTGACCAAAGCATGGACTCAAGTGGGTAAATTATCAGAAGCAGCAGACTGTTGGTATCAATCTTATATTTTAGAGCCAGAAAATATCACCTCTGATCAATATATAAATCTTGGTAATACCCTCTGTCGTCAAGGCCAATTAACTAGAGCTATATCCTGTTATGAAAGAGCAACTGATTTAGACAAAAATGATGCTGCTGCCTATAATAATCTGGCTTACACTTTAAAACTTCAAGGCAAGCTAAATGAAAAGTTGTGATTTATATTCAAAAAGCTCAGGAAGTTAGTAATGGGGTATCAGAGTCAGACAAAGCAGCTCAGGTAGAAATTAATGGTAGTAAACCGAAACAAAACATTAATCCTGAAGATGTTTTGCAGCATCAAGGTAAGTTAGATCACACTATTGTTGATGCTCAAAAAGCTCAGGCAGTTAGTAATGGGGTATCAGAGTCAGACAAAGCAGCTCAGGTAGAAACTAATGGTAGTAAACCCCGAAAGACTCATTCCAAAGACATTTTGCAGATATCTTCAGACAACAAAGAAAAAGATAAGTTATACCATTTTTAAAAAAGAATGTTACAAATGAGTGGCTGGAAGTCTATTCCAGTGATGGTTTTACTATAGCAGTGATTCTTCAAATTGGTATTAACTCAAGCTAATCCAGCAGATTTAATCAAACAAGCTGAAGCAGATTTTATTAATGGTAAATTCTCGGAAGCGATCACTAATTGTGAGGAGGCAGTTTTAGTAAAACCTGATGCAGTAACTTATCAAATAATGGGGAAAGCTAGGGTAAAAATCAATCAGGTAGACGAAGCCATCGCTGCATATCAAAAAGCCTTAAAAGTTAAACCGGATTTGGCTGAAGTTTATGTCAGCTTAGGGAGTTTACATTTCCAACAGCAACAACCAGAAGCAGCCATCGCTGCTTACCAAAAAGCCATCGAAATTGCAGCAGATTTAAAAGATGCTTATAGAAGTTTAGTTCAAGTCTGGCTAGACTTAGGGAAAGTTGATGAAGGTGAGGAGTTATCCTACAATGCGCTAATCCAGCATCCCTCTTGGGCAACTCCTCAAGAGTTTTGTACTTTGGGAAGGGGTTTAGTAGAAGAAGGGAAAGTGAAGCAAGGAATAACTTGTTTCCAGCAAGCTATTGAATTAGACTCGAAATTGTCGGAAGCTTATTATAGTCTAGGGGAAATATTTGACTCTCAACAAAAGTGGGATGAAGCAGTAAAAAATTATCGACAGGTAGTAGAGTTAAATTCTGAATCTCAGCAGTCTTATTATGGTTTAAAAAAAGCTTTAGCAGAAAAACAGGAATGGCTTGAGACGATCGATTGTTATCGGCAAGTCATTAAATTAGAAGCTAGTATTTCTCAAGAAAGTTCTCCCGAAAGTGAGGAAAACATAGATCATATAGGTATGGCAGAAGTTTATCATCTCTTAGGAAATGCCTTACAATAAATAGGTCAACTTGATGAGTCTGTAGCAGCTTATCAACGTGCCATTGAATTAACAGGAAATCCACCAAATTAAAACTCTATGTATGTAATTTTCCTTAATGTCATTATATTAATAGATGTAGGGTGGGTTAGGTGGAGATAACCTCAGCAACTAACTATATATCTATTTATCCCCTTATCCAGACTTGATCTGAAAAAGGTATTACTGGCCTCTATATTTAATTTTGAAGTGTTATATCATGTTCGGATCATTAATTATAAAAAAGTCTTTGTTTGTAGTTGCGCTAAAGCGCCAGATATATTTGGGGCGCTTTAGCGCAACTAAAAGCCTAATTATAAGTATTTTACCTGATAGGGAAATACCCTCTATATATTTTCAGAATTTAATATGGAAACTCCGACAATTGATTTACCATCAAGATTAGAGTTGAAAATCGAATTAACAGACGAGTAATTTTGGCAACTTTGTCAAGAAAATGACGACTTAAGATTCGAGCGGAGTGCTACAGGGGAAGTAATTATTATGTCACCTACGGGTGGAAATACAAGCAAACGCAATATTAAAATCAATACCCAATTAGATATCTGGAATTCTCAGAATAATCTAGGAGAAGTGTTTGATTCTAGTTGCGGTTTTCGACTTCCAAATGGAGCAGATAGATCTCCTGATACTTCTTGGGTAAGTCGCCTACGTTGGGATGCTTTAACAATAGAAGAACAAGATAAATTTCCACCTTTATGTCCTGATTTTGTTGTGGAATTAATGTCTCCTAGCGATGCTTGGGGAAAAAACTAGAGCTAAGATGAGAGAATATATGGAAAATGGGACAAAATTAGACTGGTTAATTAATCGAAAAAAACGACAAGTAGAGATTTATCAACCAAATCAGGATACAGAAATATTGGAAAATCCCCAGACACTATCAGGAGAAAATGTTTGACCAGGATTTCTTCTGGATTTAACCTTAATTTGGTAATAGTATGACTTACACAACATAATAATATGTATCCTTCATTACGTTCGCGCTAGCTTGGCATCAGCAAACGACAACATAGTAATCTCAAGTTCATTTTGGCGTTTCTCAAAAGTAAATACCCAAACAAAAAATTAATGCTAGTCCTGGCAGTTTTGTGCCAGAATATTATTATTAGCGATCGCCTTTTTGCCCAACAGGTATAATCTGACTATTCTTTATTTTAAGTGCAAAATGTGGGGTCTCTCCCTCTCCAGACAGCCAATAAAATATAGTAGTATATTGAGACAAAAAAAGTAAATAAATATTTGTTAAAATAGGGACAGTGATGGAAATTCCTACAATTTATTTGCCACCAAGATTAGAGTTTAAAATAGATTGAACAGCTCAATAATTCTGGCAACTTTGTCAATAAAATGATGACATAAGGTTTGGGCAAAGTGCCACGGGAGAACTAATTATTATGTCACCGAATGGAGGAAATACAGGTAAAAGTAATGTGAAAATCATCACTCAACTACATATATGGAATTCTCAGAATCATCTAGGAGAAGTATTTGATTCCAATACAGATTTTACCCTACCTAACGGTGCAGATAGATCTCCAGATGCTTCTTGGGTAAGTCGTCAACGTTGGGATGTTTTAACAGGGGAGGAACAAGATAAATTTCCTTAATTATGTCCTGATTTTGTTGTGGAGTTAATGTTTCCGAGTAATAGTTTAGAAAAAACTAGAGTTAAGATGAGAGAATATATAGAAAATGGGGCAAAATTAGGCTGATTGATTAATCGAAAAAATGGCAAATAGAGATTTATTGGCCAGAGCATGGTGTAGAAATATTAGAACATCCCCAAACAGCATCGGGAGAAAATATTTTGCCAGGATTTGTTCTAGACCAAACATTAATTTGGTAAAAGGTAACTTTTTGAAAATTTTTTTAAATTAATTTGATTGCAGATTGGTACAGCAGAGATAACCAGGAAAATTAATCATCTAAACTAGCGATCCATCGTAACTAAATAGCCAGAAATATTCTCAAACTAAATATTTAAAACATGAAGTAAAGAGCATGCCAAAAAGTACAACAATTTTTTTCTCAGCTACACAACCACAAGAGCATCAACAGGAAAAAATAGATGTGAAGCAGGCAAAGATTTTTTTTAAGCTTAGGAAAAGTTTTAGCAAAAAAAAGGAGAATGGAAAGAAGCGATCACGGCTTACCGAAAAGCAATTGGAGCAGAGCATACTTTCCCAGATACTTACTAATTTTTAGGCGATGCTTTGGTAGAAACAGGAGAAAAAAAGAAGCAATAAAGGTTTATAGGAAAGTAATTGAAATTAAACCTGTTACCTTCAAGCAGTGACTCTTAATCCTCAAGCCCCCTGGTATCTCTACAAGTAGGGGTCACTTTTGCGCCAGCAGAGTCAGTTTCAGGAAGCATTGGGTTACTTACGTCAGGCTGTTGATATGAAAGCAGATGTGCCTGAGTTTATCTTGATTTGGGAGCAGTATTGGTAAGGTTGGAGCGATGATCAGAGGCAGAGGATTGTCTTTACCCGTTGATTCAGTCTTCCTCAAATTCTATCCCTACTACTGAGAAAGTACAGAAATTGGATACAAGCTCTCTACTGAATACTTATTTAGCAGAAGCTTATTATTTTTTGGGAGCAGCTAAATCTGGGCAGCAGCAATAGTCAGAGGCAGTAGAATATTATCGCAATAGTTTGGAGATTAATTCCAATGGTGGTGAGTGTTGCTTAGCTTTAGCTGAGGCTTTGGGTAAGTTGGAACAATGGTCAGAGGCAGTCGAGTATTATGGGCAAGCGGTGCTTTTGTTTGGTGAGTCTGGTGAAGTATTGTTCTGTTTGGGGCACGCTTTGGGGCAGTTGCAACGCTGGATAGAGAATGTAAAATCAGATCGAGAATTGGGTTTAATCTCAGAGAAAAATGGTAATTTCCAGGGATAAATCCCTACCTACCAGAAAGCGATTACTAAATATCAGAAAATAACCTTATTTATGCCTTATTACCAGGCTAAGGATTTGGAAAGACAAAATGAATTTATTTATTGCCTCAAAAAAATATACAATGTGGTGAGATTGAAAAAATTGTTTTGATAGTAGATGATAATCATACACCAGAATTGGAAAGTCCCAAGATTGAAATTGTCAAAATAGCTTCGAGAATAACTTATCTTGATTGAGTGGAATTAACAGAGAAAAAGTGTCGCGATCGCATTTCAATACTCACTAACACTGATATCTATTTTGATGATTCGGTTGCTCGGATACGGGAAATATTTTCTGCTAACCCCCAAGCATTTGTGGCTCTGAGTCGTTATGAAAAAGAAGGTTCCAAGGAAACATTACATGAAAATCCTCATTGGTCACAAGATGTTTGGGCTGTTTGTGGGGAATACAATTTTACTGAATCTTTAAAGAATGATTTAAGAACTCCATTGGGAGTACTTCGCTGTGATAATGAAATTGCTTTTTTATTTGCAGTTCATGGTGCTCAAGTTTATAATCCTTGTCATCACATTAAAACAGCACATGTTCAGGAGAGCCAATCAAGATCTTACGACAAAGATGGTGATACGAGCATTTTGGGTGGTACAGCATGGGTTTACCCAAGTGCTGTGATTGATGAACCATCTAAGTTGAAAATAGATCTGTGGACACTAAACTCATCTGGTTTTACTGAAGTAACAATTAATGAAAAAGGAAAGTCAGAAAAAACGATGGTGCTCCGCCCCCTTGATAGCAACGCAGATAACCAAAAGACCATTGAGCAAAATCCACAGTTGGCATCGTCTGAACATAAATCAGGGGAAGAATTGGAGAAAGTAGGTTTGGTGGAAGAGGCGATCGCTTCTTTGCCCACAGAAAAACCTCCAATTATTTTAAGAAAGGTCGAACACTAAATCTTTTGAATATTGGTAGGTTGATAGATTGGAAAGGTCATTTTTATTTATTAGAGGGACTGAAATATTTTACAAAGAACTGTTATGAAGATGTACACTTAACAATTGTTTATGGTCAAGGTGAGGACTGTTATAAACAAACCGTTGCGGAAATTGAAAAATTAAATCTAACTTCGCAGGTTTCCCTGATTCCATTTGTTGATTTCTCAGAAGAGCCAGAGTATTTTCACTCCTTTGATATATACATACAGTCTTCAACATACTCCCAAGATCAACTCAAGAAATCTGGAACATTTGGAGTGGCACTTTTAGAAGCAATTGCGGCAGGTTTACCAGTTCTCACTACTGATGCAGGTGGTCTACCGGATGTTGTGGGAGATCAAAACAAGTTTGCGAAAATAATTCCCCATGGAGACGGAATTGCCATAGGTAGAGCATTACAAGAATTTTTTGAAAGTGGAGAATGCTTTAGTGACAACAGTGAATATGCCAAAGAAAGGCTATCATTTTTTTCCAGCAAAAAGCTAACTCTTTTGTTGGCAAAAAAAATTATCCTGGTGTGTCAATCTAAATTGAATGCAGCATTATTTTCTTCTGCAACGACACAAGACGCTGGCTATGCAGCTTTTCGAGTCCATAAAGGTTTGCGGTTCACAAGTATTAATCCTACCATTTATACAAAAGGAGGAAATCATAGAAACTATCCTAATGTAAAAGTTGTACCTAACCCTACTCCAAATATGAATTCATGGAATGCTTGGAATGCTTTACAACAATCCTCATTTAGCAAACCAGAATTGACCATCTTTAGTCTTAATCATCCATTTATCACTTCAATACAACTGGCATCCATGGTTGAAAAAGCTGATGTCATTTCTTTACACTAGCACGTTTGTTATCTATTGAAGATATAGCCTAATTAAGTCATATGAGTAAGCCAGTGTTAATAACTATTCGTGATATGCATCCACTTACAGGAGGCTGCCATTATTTTCATGGTTGTAACAAATGACAAAATGACTGTGGAAATTGTCCCCAGCTTGTTGATACATTTGATGATTATCCTCGCAAGATACTGAATGAGAAAAGGCGTTATTATAATTTTGATAATATAACGATTGTCACCATCAGCAAACATACAGCAGAAATTATCAAAAGGGTGTCTTACTTCAATCAATGTGGAATCGAAGTCATAATTAATTCAATTGAAACAGATGTATTTAAACCCCATAATAAGCTTGAAGCCCCCAAAGCTTTTGGGCTACCTCTCGAGGGAAAAATAATTGGTTATGTACCTTCGTTTTCTAGCACAGTTAAAGGATATGTGCGGTTCGTTTCTAGCAGGAACTCC
>JAJEAQ010000295.1 GCA_022822685.1 Trichodesmium sp. jk18x7bins.61 | reverse complement strand
CCTAATGTTTTTATCCGTTCCGAGAAAAGAATTGTTTTGTTGACTTAGTCGCCTTCAATTTGCCCATCAGAATCCCAGGAATGCAGCTATTGACGAGAATGTGCTGCGGGACTTACTCCGATTATGTAGTCATTTTGTTTTCGCATTGACTCATTTAGATAGGACACTTTTCCAGAAGGTTCAGTAATTTCTCCAATATCAACTCCCCATTAACTCCAGTGCGCCTATACGCTTTGGCTCTGGTTGAGTCACTGATGCCAGCTTCACTCTAGGTTCCGAGTATGGTTCCCGAACTGTGGCCTGGTAGGGATTCACGCCTTCCTTAGCGGGTAGGACTAGCTTTGCAGCTTTCACCTACATTCTTAACTCAGTTATCCGCCCCGTTTTGGGTTGCGGGGGCTGGACTCTAGTCATACACCTTTAGTTGCTAAAGGTTCCTACTAGAAACGGACCGCACCTCATCTTCTAATACTCGTTCGGTATAATGTTCGCTAATATAAATCTTAGTCCTAGCAGGATATTTAATAGCTAATAACTGTTGCATTTCTCTAATAAGTGTGGTTTTACCAGAGCCAACAACTCCTTCAATAATCCAGCTATTGATATGCTTAACCATTTTATGATTTTATCCCTTTTAAATTCAGTGATGAGTTATCTGATATTTGCTTACAGCACTTTTTATGTTGGTGAGGTACATTATATTTTTCTCGGCTCAGAAGCCCAAGAGCAACTGTGCTGTACCTCCGGAGCCCCAAAAGTGTTGTAATTACTGATAATCAAAAATAGGTTTAGAGTTGAGCTTTAGCGCCCAAATTCAGGCTATAGCGCAATACAGTTACTGTTAGCAGCTCTAAACCTTAAATTGTGTAGGTTAGGCCCAGGGAACATAGCAAGATCCCGTAAGGGTAACCCAACATTTATCCTTACAGCGCTTTTCAGATGGGTGAACCACAAAGATGAAATAACCCAAGACAAAATAGCTCTCTATAGCGATCGCTAAAAAAAATACCAGCACCATATTCCCAAAACTTACGTATTCCTGTGATTAAAGCCATTCACAATCAAGAAGGCTCTCAACGTCAAATAGCACAAAGATTTCAGCTCAGTTTAACTTTTGTTCGTAATTGATTACCCCATGAGGGAAAAACAGGAACTGTCCAGCCCAAACAACATAGGGTCGGAGTATCGGCCCAAATAGAAAGTAATTTTTATTCTTTGATTCAACCAGAAATCCCAAAAAAGCCAGCTCTTCTTCTTTGTGAACTCTGTCGATATTTAAACAGTCAAACAGGATTAAAAAATAGTGTATCAACAATGTATCGAGTCTTAAAAAAAATAAGTAATAGAAAAAAAGTCTTTGTGCTTGAGAATAAGGGAGAGAAGATATTCAAGAAAAACGCTATGATTCTGGAAAATGGCTCGATTTAGTAGATATAAATAATTTAGTTAAAGTGGATGAATCCGGGGTGAATTTGGCCATAACTCGTCTTGATGGTCCAGAAGGAATAGGGAGCTAGAGTAGTCACAGATGCTCCGAGAAATAAAGGAAAAAAACAAGTGTTTGAGGAGCCTTAAGCCGGGATGGTTGAATTGCATCAATGACAGTAATTGGTAGTACAAATAAAAATGTATGTATTTTATACAGATGTAGAAAGAATTTTAGTGCCTCAATTCTGCTCAGGAGCAATTGTACTGATGAATAATTTAACTGTTCACAAAGGTTCTAGAATTCAAGAATTAATTAATTCAGCAGGAGCCTAGTTAATGTTCTTACCTCCTGAGGAGCCAGATTTGTCACCCATTGAATTATGTTGGTCAAAATTTCCAAATTTCGGACCTACTGATGAGGCTCTCACTCCAGAACAATTGGAGATAGCTATTAGTTGAGGGAGGGATCAAATTGGTGAGGATGATATTTGGGGTTGGTTTGAACATTGTGGTTTATTTATGTGAAAAGCGCTGTAAGTGAACCGTATGAGGCTATAGCGGGGCACGGATGGCGCGGGCAGGATCCCACTCCACAAGATTGATAATTATTGGAAATTCCTTGGTGTTTGACTAAGATTATATTACGAGCGATCGCTCCTATAAAAAAATTTTTGTAGAGATATTCTGCGGAACACCTCTACCTGATTTTGACATCTATGTCTAATCCCTATATACCTAATCTCTGATACACATCATCTAAATGTCTCAAATGGTATTTGGGGTCAAAACAAGCTGCTATTTCTGCCTCAGATAACTGACTTTTTACCTGTTCATCTTGGCTGATCAAGTTTTGAAAATTACCATGGGGTTGATTCCAAGCTTGATGAGCACAAGACTGAACGATTTTATAGGCATCCTCTCGAATCATGCCTTTTTCTACTAAGGCTAAAAGCACTCGCTGACTAAAAATTACCCCTCCGTAAACATTCATATTTCGTTTCATGTTTTCTGGATATACCAACAAGTTTTTGACTAAATCAGTAATTTCTTTCAGCATAAAATGAGTTAAAATACACGCATCTGGCAAAATCATTCTTTCAACTGAGCTGTGAGAAATATCTCGTTCGTGCCAGAGAGCAACATTTTCTAAAGCAGCAACAGCATAACCACGGACAATTCTTGCTATTCCTGTTAACCTTTCTGAGCGGATGGGGTTACGTTTGTGGGGCATGGCGCTGGAGCCTTTTTGACCGTGAGAAAAATATTCTTCAACTTCTAAAACGTCGGTGCGTTGTAGATTACGAATTTCTACAGCCAAACGTTCGATAGAGGCAGTTAGTAAGGCTAGAGTTTGCACATATTCGGCATGGCGATCGCGCGAAATTACTTGAGTAGATGCGGTATCCGGTTTCAGTCCTAGTTTTTGGCAAGCGATCGCTTCTACTCGTGGATCGATATTTGCGTAAGTTCCTACTGCGCCGGAAATTTTCCCCACAGCAATATTCTGAAGCAGTTGCACTAATCTCTGACGATTACGACAAACCTCTGCTAACCATCCCGCTAACTTAAAACCAAAGGTGATCGGCTCCGCATGGATACCGTGGGAACGCCCTACCATTACAGTTTCACGATGTTGTTGTGCCTGATAGCGAATTGCTTGACCTAATTTTTCCACATGAGACAATAACACATCCAGGCTGGCAACCATTTGCAATGCTAGGGCCGTATCCAATACGTCGGAGCTGGTTAAACCTAAGTGAATATAACGTCCGACATCACCAACATATTCATTAACATTCGTCAAGAAAGCTATCATATCATGGCGGACTTCTGCTTCTATTTCCAGAACTCGCTTCTGGTCAAAATTAGCCTTCTCCTTAATTTCTGCTACTGCTTCAGCAGGTATATAGCCTAGTTCGGCCTGAGCTTCACAAACGGCTATTTCTACTTGTAGCCAAGTTTTCAGCTTGGCATTATCAGTCCAAATTTCGCCCATTTCGGGTAAGGTGTAACGCTCTATCACGCTATATTTTCCATGATAACAACCATTACATTCTACTCTATACTGTTTTACGGAACTCAAATGTTTTTAGATCAGAGAAAGTAGTAGGCGATCGCTTACCACCCCCATTTGTGTATAATTGAAAACTTTAACTATCTCGATATTTACTTAACATTTGCAGGACTTAGGCATTGCCTCTATATGTAACGTACAAAAATCCCAATACTAAGAATACTGCCACTACAAATAGTGTCGTTGCGTAAGTCATGATTTTTTTTGAGATTATTGACTTCTTGATCAAGCTCTTTGATAACTTCAATTATATACAGAACAATTTTTCGATAGCAAATACTTCTGGGCGAACCATCTTCGTCATAAAAAATAAGTTGCTTGAGTCCGAGCGCTTCAAACTCTTCAGCAATATAACCAATTTCCCAATTATTTTGGTTTCCTGGCCTTGTGTAAGTTTTTTGGTTCAACAGATAAGATTTTAGAAAAGTTATCTTTCAATAGTGTAATATTCTTTTTGAATTTTTGAGATGAAGTATCAATGCCTACAACTAGGTCTGATCTCCATACTAATCCTTCACTGCTGTAACCTAGGGGATCTTCAAGCTTAAGCTCCCTAGTAACGGTGTACCCATTAACTTTAAATTTAACATTGTAGTCGTCTTCATCTGTGTAAGTGTTAATCTCTATGCTTGTATTATTCAATGGGAAAAAGAAAGTTCGCCCCTCTGAAAAAAGTATAGTAATCTGTATAGGTGAAAATACTCATTTATCCCCTACTCGTTAAGGTTGCCACCAGGAAAGGAGAATTTTACGCGCATATTCTCTTGGATTAGATCGGATAGGTTGAAGAAAACAGTCAATACTTTTGATTCTGCTATATCCATATCACTGTTGACAATAATTTTTTCAGAAGTATCTGTTCCCGTTACAGTTAAACTACCCTGCAAAGAACAATCACCATCTACTGTTAAATTGTTCAAGGAACAATCACCATCTACTGTTAAATTGTTCAAGGAACAATCACCATCTACTGTTAAATTGTTCAAGGAAAAATCACCATCTACTGTTAAACTACCCTGCAAAGAAGAATCACCCGCTACTGTTAAACTAGGCAAAGAGTCATCACCTGTGATAGTTAAACTACCTTTAACCTGTAAATCAGCCCCTAACACTGCTAAATTCGGATGATCAATCCCTCCAGAACGAAGAGTTAATGCTGTTCCATAGCTGGGTAAAGACAAACCTGAATATACCCGAACATGATTATCAACATTAGTAATATTCGATTCTCCAATTACCTGGTGAGCCTACTTGACATAGTCTTGAGAACCTGAATCTTCATTGGTAAATATGATACTGGGTGTTTCTACCCAACGAGTCTCGCTCCCTTCTATAAATCGTTGCTGTGGAGCCTCTCTCTGTTGATCATATTTGATATAAAGATCACCTTCGGTAATCGCTCCAAACTCTGAAAAAGTCAGATCATAATTTAAAACAATTAGTTTTCCTTTTGGAGTGAGGGCTGAACCTGATTGGATTTTCACTTCCATGTCCCCATTCTTTTCAACTACGAGCCCTTCAATAACTCCAGAGACATTAAGGCGGAAATTGATCTAGTGCTGGCGTTTGCTTCGCATACGGAGTTTGAGCGCCCTAGCGATGCGTAGCATTATCGCGCAGGAGCACCCATGGAGTTCGTTCGCTTAAATATTTATGTTGCAGTTCAAGATCTTCATCTACTAGACATTGAGCTGGAAAATATCTTGGACGTCTGGTTAATATTTCTGGGATTTGAGTCATGTTTTTCTCCTATCAAGGGACAAGTATACTTAAACATTCTTTCCTATTTTCATGTACTACATTCTGTCATCCGGAATATTGTTTAGAAGTGATTATCATACTAAATCCGGTTATGAAAGCGTAGCTCCTCCCGAATGAGGCCTAGGGAATTTTGTAAAATTCCCTTCTAACTCTTCTACCTTCTACCTTCTGCCCTCTGCCTTACTCCTAGTAATAAAGTTCCTAGGGTGCGCCGGAACTAGTATCATTCCTTACAAGCAGCACGAAATTTTTGAGGCACAGACAATACTCTCAAGCTCCATCCCACAATGGTTTTGAAGGGCTTTTTACCCCGTGAGCCGCTAGAATAGTGATAAATAAAATTTAAGTTGCTCTAATACCATTTTGAAGAATCACTGCTATAGTAAAACCCCGACATGGATAGACTTTCAGACACTCATTTGTAACATTATTTTTTCAAATTGGTATAACCACGCTATAGTTATAATTGGGCTTGCATCGCAACTACAAGCAAAGTTTTTTTATACGCAATTAAGAGACTGTTTGTCAAGCAAATATTAAGATAGCTAGAGTGCTTAATTCTGGTGG
>JAJEAQ010000615.1 GCA_022822685.1 Trichodesmium sp. jk18x7bins.61 | reverse complement strand
GGCCCAGGCCCGGAGCGCCGACTGCTCTTTCCCTAATTCCTAATTCCTAACTCCTAACTCCTAAAATTTGAGGGACTTCTCTACATGAAGGGTGTTTATGGGGTTGGAGTTTGTGTTTGTGTTTGTGTGTTGGTTGTTTGGGGTGGGTTTTATGTTGACTGTTAAGTACTTGATGTGTATCTGGGGCTGTGATTCTGAGGCGATTTGATTGGGAGGGGGCTTGTTTTTGGGCTGGGCGAGTTAAATACATCAGTTTGTGGAGTCACTGTAAAATTTTCCTGGTTAGCTTGTAAAAGCTGTTTCTGTTTCTTGGTTAAACCAGAAATTTATAGTATACCCTCTACCTTTTCGTAGGGAGCATTTTCAACTATCATTCCAGCTATAGTAGGGAACATCCCCCGGTACGCCCGAAAGCTTCGTAGGGAGCTATTGTTCAGAGCAAGTTTTTTACCAATCTCTCCCAATTTCTGATCTGCCTTGTTAACTCTTCCAGATTCTACTGCTAAAACTGATGTAGAAGGCCATGCAGTTAAACTTAAGTTACCTGCGTCAGCTTGATGGTATGGTATAAATCAGAACAAACCTAAAAATAACCCTAATAATACTAAAACTAAGCTTACTTGTTTCATTGTTGTGTTTCTGCTCCATAAAACTTGTACAAAAGAGTCACAATGTGACATTCCTCGATTTACTTCCTGCTTCAAACCCCTAAAATTCCTACCCATCGTATAGGCGGGTGGAGAGGAATTGTGAGTGTTTAATTCTGTACTGGAACACGAGTTATAGAGAACATCCTCTCATGTCAAGTTTGTAGTCCCAATATCGCCAATCCTACAAAATATCTCTTTTCTGAAAGCACCTATGATCAAACGATTTGAAAATAGGCCTAGAAGGGTGTTACACGGTTTTTGTTAGTAGTATGCATACTACGAAAGCGGTAGACAATGCTTGGGCTTTTAACCTGATCTTGACAACCACAAAAGCATATACAGTGGGATAATTGACTCGGAACTGTTTGTAGCTCCAATCATTTGACGCTCCCCACGCTGTTTTGATCGCCCTACTCACGTTAAAATCTGCAATGACGATATCTGCTGTAATTTTGTGGACATATGGCTGACTTTACTACTTTCCACAGTTTTTCGTAAACAGTTCATGATTCTTAATTTCAGTTAATATGAATTCAGATTTTTTTTAGATAATAATTTCCTACCTAAAAAATTGTTGAGATGATTAAAAGTGCCAGCATAAGTTATGGTTTGGTCATCATAGCCTTTCAAGTGTACTTTATATTCCTGAAACTTTTGATGATTAGTTTCTAGAGCAGAAATATACTTATAAGTACCTTCTCCTAAAGCAATATCCATACCAATTTCTTTCGTGGATGATTCTAAGCGAAATGCTACATTGACAGTATCCCCCAAAGCAGTGTAGTCGGAACGCTCAGTACTTCCTGCATTACTTACCATTGCATAACCTGTATTTATTCCTGCTCCTACTCTTAATGGAAAAGGCAAAGGGTAAGTTTTACTTAATTCCTTTGTCACTTCATGCAAATCCCTAAGAGCTTGAAAAATACGGAGCATTTCTGTGCTGTTGACTCCTTCCGCTCCATGAAACCAAACAGCCATAATGGCATCACCAATATATTTATCTACCCAACCACCATAGTTCCTAATAATATCCCCTGCTTGGCGAAACCAACTACCAATTACTTCCGACAATATCCTCTCATCTAGTTTCCTAGTTAGCACTGTAAAGTCTCGGATATCCATCACCATTACCGAAATTAAGCGACGAACATGCAAGGTAGCTGTAAAATCCTGAGAATCATCAGCATCTATCCCTGATTCTATATCCATTTCCAGGTTAGGGCAATGAAATTCTAGTTCTGTTTCACCAAATAATAGATGATTGGCATCCTTTAAAGTTATAGGAATACTCACACGACGGCCATTTACAAAAGAGCCGTTACGACTACCTAAGTCAACTAGGTAAAAATCTCCCGTATCCATCTTTTGTATCATGGCATGGTTACGGGATATCCATCTATCAGTCAGGATAAAAGTATTATCTCTACCCCTACCAATAGTCCAACAATTACTTCCAACTAAGGGTAGGTAGCGATCGCCTGCTTCAGTGCGAAGCACTAGATGAGGAGGTGGAAAAGTCACGATAGTTACTCATTGTAACACAAGCTTGAAGCTTATGTGAATTCTATTTTGAGCAGCATTTCAGCATTAATTTATCTTGATCAGTAATAGACTGATTGCCCCTAAAATAACATATATGGCAGCACCATCACTGAGATGCTTTTCTAATGCACCCCCTCGGAAACTTGAGGATTAGGCTAGACAAGCAGCTAATAAAAATAGACTGTCTACTAAAATTGTACTTAATACTGCTGCTCCAAACGCCCACCAGTATAACTTGCTAGACCGCAAAGGCATAAGGCCAAAAATCAAAAGAATCCCCAATAAAACAATTATCCAAATTATCCCCCAGGAAGTACGTACTTGAGTTAGAGCGTTTTGAAATACTTCTAAGGCCATCGCTGGCTCAACTACCATTAACTCATGTGGCGACAACCTCAACCCCTACACAAAAAAAAGAGACAAACATCCAAACATAACCACCGGTTATGTAGGATAGTCAACCATTCAATTACCACACATCAAACC
>JAJEAQ010000095.1 GCA_022822685.1 Trichodesmium sp. jk18x7bins.61 | reverse complement strand
GTGTTAGCCTTCTGTAAAAAGAGCGGACAAACACGATCAGAGATGAAAGCTAGCACCCAAGAACAAGTCATTAACAAATTGAACCCACTTCTCAGAGGTTTTGCTAATTATTACAGAGGAGTAGTTAGCAAAGAAACCTTCTCATACATAAAAAATCGTGTATGGCAATACCTCTGGCATTGGGCAACTAGACGGCACCCCAATCATGGAAAAAAATGGTGAAATAAATACTTCAGAAGATATAAAGGGGTAGAGTGGACATTCATGTGTAACGGGACTGATAGAGTCGGAAAAGAGAAATCTTTCATACTTTACGATATCAGTAGTACACCCATTATTAGGCATGTGAAAGTTAAAGGACTTGCTAGTCCTGACGACCCCTCACTTAAAGAGTATTGGCTAAAACGTCAAAACAAACAGGGAAAACAATACAAAGCTCAAGGTTCTAAATATGAACAAGTAGCCAAACAACAAAGCTGGAAATGTCCTGTTTGTGGAGACAGCTTATTCAACTCTGAAGAAATAGAAACCCATCACATAGTACCTGTGGCAGAAGGTGCTACTGACGACACAGAAAACCTAATGCATTTACACAGAGCGTGTCACAAGCAGGTACATAGTAAAACCAAGAAATGTTTGGCCCGAAGTAAGGATCGAGCCGTATGATGGGAAACTGTCACGTACGGTTCAAAGGGGAGGGGAGAGGAGTAATCTTCAAACCTTACCCGATAATTTACTGAAGATAATATAACTTACATTACCCACTTCAAAATGTAGTATTAAATCGAAGTAAATCAGTAAGATCAATTTGATCAATAATTGCTACAAGTGAACCTCTATTGAAAATCTTCTAAAAACACTTTGCAGTTGCAGGGATGATTCAAAATGCTATAACAAAGTAAATATAATAGTTTAAGTATAAATATGGTTGATCAAAGTCAAGTAGTTACTTTGACAAAACTTAGAAAGTGTTATGGTTGGACTTTTATTGACAATGAATAGAATTCCCCTAGAGGTCTCCATCTATAAATATCGGGGTTGGTAATTTGAAAGATGACTGTCTTGTGAGGGTGACACCCCTTACCCAATCTGCTTCACTATTTGGATAGATCATCAGGGGATGGCCTCCTCAAGTTTCATCTCTTGATTTACTAACGCCATAATCTCTGATGCAAGGTGGGGTAAGCGG
Source organism: Trichodesmium sp. jk18x7bins.61 (assembly GCA_022822685.1). Taxonomy (GTDB): domain Bacteria; phylum Cyanobacteriota; class Cyanobacteriia; order Cyanobacteriales; family Microcoleaceae; genus JAJEAQ01. The sequence goes on along the minus strand of JAJEAQ010000095.1, from coordinate 1,576 downwards.
GAGTGACGATTAATGTGCTACTATATCACATTTGGTACGGTAAAAGCGTATAGCTAGATACACGACCCTTTTTAATTAGTAGCCATTATCAGATTTTTTTTGTTGGTTATATTTTTTCCAGGGGTTAAGGGCGCATGCATTTCTTATGATTCGCGCTCGTACGCCACGATAAGCCAGGCACACGAATCTCCATCAATCTTTGATCGCGATTAGTGCGTTCAACTGGTAAACTAATATAGAACTGGATTCTCAGGAAAATCCTTTATGGAAAGTGCAGCTTACATACTGGTATGGGCTTTGGCCTTGGGTGTCATATTTTTCGCGATCGCCTTCCGCGCGCCACCTAGGAGAAATAACTTAGTCTCGATCAATTTACGAGGGAGCGAATTGTTTTTTTGAGTCAATAATGAGTGCTGATTTATTATCCCAGCACTCAAACTTTCTGAGTTAAAATAACAAACCAGTGCCGAAAAAAAAGTCTATATTATTAATGTCTAGTAAATTTCAAGTATGCGATGTCCAGTTTGCCTACATACAAATAGTCGTGTTCTAGAGTCACGAGCGGCTGAATCTGGCAAGAGCATTCGACGCCGACGGGAATGTCTCAAATGCCAGCATCGTTTTACGACTTATGAAAGAATAGAATTTGTTACAGTAACAGTAGTTAAAAGGGATGGTAAAAAAGAGTCTTTTGACAAGTCGAAATTACTTCGAGGTATTCTTCGCTCCTGTGACAAGACTGGTATTGAACCGAATCAACTTGAAGCTTTGGCAGACGAAATCGAACTTGAACTACAAAGTAGAACCCAAAGAGAAATTACAAGTGCCGAAATTGGTGAAATTGTTCTAAGTAAATTAGTCAATATTAGTGAAGTGGCCTACATCCGTTTTGCTTCAGTTTATCGTAAATTTCAAGGTATTAGGGATTTCGTAGATACCTTAAATCATCTGCAAAATCAAAAAAATAATTTTGATTTTACTGCTTGTGTAACAGAAAGTTCTGAAATTTCTCAACAACCAGATATTCCTAATTGTGAAACACCAGCTTCTTGTGCAACTTACTCTTGAAGTAAACAATACTAACTATAGTAGTAATCAAGTTTAGATATGTTTAGAAATTAATAGAAAAAATACTTGTTGTTCAATAAATCAACAAAAATGTCTTGCTAAAACTGAATTAGAAAAAAGAATCAAGTAGTTAGAGCCAATTAAAAGTTAGAGTCGACGCCCGATATTATTCGGGGCGCCTCGACTTCAGAACCCCCTGTGAGACTTTCCCCTCAGTCGGCTCCTAGTTAAACTAGGATTTCTCCAAGCTCATGTGTTCATAATGATGACAATGGCTGTGGAGTGCCTCAAGGTTCCCTGGCTTCCAGTTGTTATGGTTGCCATCCTTATGGTGTAGTTCTACCTTATCTTTAGGCATGAACCGTAATCCACAGGCCTCACATGTATAGTCTTGTTTCTTCAAGACTTTCGCGGTTTCTCCGTCGTAGAATTTTGATTCCCGTTTAGCCCAGTATATAAAGTCCCCGTTAAACGGGGTGTTTTCCTTAGTTACCATGACATGTTTATT
>JAJEAQ010000085.1 GCA_022822685.1 Trichodesmium sp. jk18x7bins.61 | reverse complement strand
CATCATTATGAACACATGAGCAGAGTGAGAACTCAGACTAACTAGGAGCCGGATGAGGTGAAAGTCTCACAGGGGGTTCTGAAGTAGAGGCGCCTCAAATAATATTGAGCGTCGACTATAACAGAGCATCTAAAAGCCTTGAATGTTCATGTGAATAAGTTGAAAGTTGTACACCGAAAAGACGGCTATACCTATACATTTTGTCCACAGTTGTCTATAAATGTCTAGGAAAATGTCGTCTAAATTAAAGCAGTTTTTTTCCTAGTATTTAAAGATCAGGAAAGCAAATGACCCCACCCTGTAGACGGATGAGGCTTGTAAAGGTAAGGTGACTTTGCGCTGGCATTGTCTACTAAATGAGATTCTGCATTGTACGAATAACAAGCGTATTTCGCGCTGCTCGCTAAATCTTCAAACCCTATTACGGTGCTTTTAGGAAGGACATCTTTGTAGAATTGGCTACAGGGTGGACTCATAACTTGACACATCGGATGCTCTCCATGATTCGTGTTTTCAGATAGAATTAAACCCCCGCAATTCCTCCCCACCATGTAGATGGTGGGGAGGAATTGCGGGGGGTGTTGATAAAAGAAATGGGAAGGCAGATGCATCCTTGAACGCACTAATCGCGCATCAAAGATTATAGATGGAGTATGAAGTGCCTGGGTTAATCTGGCGCACGAGCGCGAGTCAGAAGAAATGTATGGTTCCTTAACCCCAGGAAAATACAGCCAACAAAAAACTTGATGGTGGCTATGTCAAAAAAGGTCCTGTCTCCAGTTATAAGCTTTTACTGTACGTAGGGACGTTCCATGGAACGTCCCTACATCACATAATCGTCACTCCCGCTTACCCCATTGCTCATCGTAGATTAACTATTACCGGGGATTCTGTTCTTCTACCATGGCGATCGCTAAATATATTTCTTTTAGATTGCTTTGTGCTAAATTCTTTGGAACGAAAAGCACCTGAACCCTTAATATTTGTTTTTTGAACAGTCCCCTAGAAGTTGTTCATTGATCAAGTATTCACTCTGAGGTCTGATGGCTTAAAAGCTTTTGTTATTTTGTTTGTATGAATCAGCTATCAGGCAATAACAATAGGAGGAGTTAAAAACTGCATAATGTCATAAATATATTTGCAGATGACTTGAATAGATAACTTGAGTTAACTTATCTTCCCAATTAGGAAGAGCTGATTAGTTACTACAACATACTCCCTGGCTAAAGTATTAGATTAATATCCAACCAAGACAAGTAAGATAGTTTCTACAAATGATTCTAAATTCCTAGTATTGACTAATGTACTTATCTTAGCTTCCTCACAGATTTAGTATTTTTTCCGGCCAAATAAAGTCGCCTTTCCTAAACGGGGTGAAAAGCTTTTATAGAGAAATTTGTAGTGTTTTGTCTGGCAGAATTACTAGCAATAAAAAGCTCAAATCAAAAGCATAAATGTCAGTACTTTGGTTATGAAACTTCAACAGATGTGGCGACAAGCAGAGGTAATTAAAAATAGAGAATTAGTAGCTTAGGGTATGCCGTTGAAGAAAAAACTTGTGGAGAAGGCCTGACAGAGGTCAAACAATTAAGCTGGCTTAACCTAATCAAGAGTTTTTGAAGCAAAATCTCCCATTCAACCTAACAATTTTCGCGAGAGAGTGTCAGTAAGATCAGAGTTAAAAAAGTTATCAATAAATTTATTTAACTCTAAAAAAAAAGAATATCTAACTTTTATTCAGCATTGATTTAATTGATGCCTAACAAAAGTTAGATAAATTCAATGCCAGAATTTTTAGCTGAAAGCTGAAAGCAGAAATCTAGTTAATTGTTAGTTCCTCAGCTTTTGAGTTAGGGAATATTCGTATATATTTACAGCACTTTTCATTATAGATGAGGTATAGCGCTTCGCTTTCGCGTATTTACAAATCAGGATTGAATCTCCTTTTACTGAGCAGTTCCCCTATTTTAATCTGTAACTATACCAGCGCGAAGCGCTATACATTATACTTTGCCACACCATATGAGTTGTTGCCTAAATCGCCAATTTTGTACCTCATTATCCTCAAAATTGCTGTAATAGTCCGTGTAATTTATTTGGTTAAACTATGAACTACAATCACATTCCTGTAATTATTCCAATTCTTGCAACTGGCTATGTATTTATTGTCTATTTACTATTAATGCTGGCTCAGAGGGGTGCAAAAATTACAAGAGATAAATCTTGGCAAAAAGGTATTGCTGATTCCAGTACTACTTGACATTAGGAGTCTCTAGAAAAAACTTGATTGTGGATCAGGTAATTTATCTAACCCCAGAAGACTTACGCCATAAGGTACGTTTTTGGTATCTCGCCACATGAAACGTTACACAATATAAAAGCTTTTAGGTACTGTACCCTTTTATGTCCCATTAACTTAGAATATCCGTGACTTTTTTAATTTTAGGAGTAGTCACAATAGGTGTATAACCAAGCCATTTTCTTGATAACTCAGCGAATTTTTCAGGAGAAGCAGTAACTACAAATTGTGTCGGCTTTGCTCGCTTATAGTTTTGCAAATTCATCATTTCTAACTCTCTAGCAGCTGCTTTGACTAGAGATACGGCAGGATCTACAAAACTGACAGACATAGGTAGTAAAGACCGCAATATGGACTCTAAATAGGGATAGTGAGTGCAACCATAAACCAATGTGTCAATTTGTTGCTGTATTAAAGGCATTAAATATTCCTGTGCTATCTGATATGTATAGGGGTCATCTAGCTGGTTTTGCTCTATTAATGGTACAAAGTAGGGACAACTAATTTGCCAAACTTGAACAGAGGCATCTGCTTGTAAAATAGCACGACGATAAGCATTACTAGCAGCAGTTGCAGGAGTAGCAATTACACCTACTCTTTTTCCTTGCTTCACTGCTGCATTAGCTCCAGGTACAATCAATCCTAGGATAGGGAGATCAAATTTAGACTTGACTTGTTCTAAAGCCAGAGCTGAACTGGTATTGCAAGCCATTAATACCATTTTTACTTCACTTCTGACTAGCCACTCTACAATTTCATCTACAAACCAGGAAATCTCCGGGTTAGTTCTTGTACCATAGGGCAATCTTGCTGTGTCTGCAAAGTAAAGTATTGATTCGTTAGGTAACTGTCTATACAACTCTCGTAAAACTGTCAGACCTCCTATGCCACTGTCAAAAATACCTATTCTTTTTTCTCTAGCTTCAGTGGTCATTCCTTAGAATATTGACATACTCCCGACGTTTTCTTCAAAAAAACAGGAAAAGCGAGGCTTAACTCGTTGAACTTTTCATGTCGGCGACAGGCTCAACCTCACCGCGCATCGGAGATTATAGGTGGGGACTGCGCTAGACGTTTGTTCAAAACCAAGATGATTTTTACTCAACAAGTTGGACAAATAGCCAGCAAAAATGCAGATGCCAATATCCTTTAAAAACTCTAATAGTTGAATAGTTAGCCTGGGGTCATCTTGCCCTCTGTTTGGCTACCCTGATTTATTGAGCTGATACTACGCGATCGCATTTCTCAAGCCAGAAATATCTCCTCTCTGGAAACTATTATTCACGAATGCTCTTTTATCAAGGGTACTTAGACATTTTCTGGTCTATAAAATGCCTGAAAGTCAGTCTAGGCAAGGGAAAAAGGTCTAAGCCATAAAAATGGCGGAAAGCCTAGTCATTTCTGGATTTATACCTTTTAGACCTCAATACTTCTCTCTGTCTAGCTTTGAGGCTATTTTCTCCGTCATTTTTGTCTAAGTCCCATTAATCCCTTTGGCTGGTCTTGGCAGTTAGAATAATGGTGTTGGTAAGTCAAGAGATGAAACTTGAGCAGGCCATCCCTTTATTATAGATCCAAATACTGAAGCATATTGGGCAAGGGGTGTCACCCCCACAAGACAATCATCTTTCAAATTACCAACACCAGAATAATTGCCTACCCCATCATCTTGAGTCGATACGTGAAAATATCGAAGTAGAGAGAAAATTATCGTAAGCAAATATCAACACCGGGATTCATAAGGGGGTCATACCCCTTGTCCCACGGCTGGGCGATCGCTTGCCTCCTACAGGTCTGATTCCTGACGGACTGCGACCCATTCATGTCGGCGACAGCCGAAAACACCGTGGGGCTTCTCCCGCGGGAAGCTAATTTTTCTAGTTGCCCTGATATAATGAGAGCTAAGGTAAAAAAGTTAAACAATGTTTACAAAACCTCTCATAATCTGCTCGGCCAGAAAAGCATAGTTGAGGTAGTGGAGAGAAAAAGCAAAAGAATCAGGAACCCCCTAGCTTAAAGCTATGGGGGTTGTCCCACCATAGTTGCTTTCGGCTATTGCCTACTTAGGTAAAACCACTCTGAAAACTAACTTAACAAAGATAAGTGCAATGTATGTGGTACTTATCATCAGCATATAAAAGCGTATAGGGGGCAATTGCTCTAGTCCCACTGGGACTAAAACCTAGTGACAGCTAGTAGATGTGAAACAACGTGGTTTGAAAATTTGTGAAACAATTGTTTAGAATCCCCCTTTATCAGTTGAAGGGTAGTAATCAACTGTAGTTATCATAAATTATTTGGAGAATTCCGTAATGACTGTAGCAGTCGGACGCGCACAATCTCAAAGAGGCTGGTTCGATGTTCTCGATGACTGGCTTAAACGCGATCGCTTTGTATTCGTAGGTTGGTCTGGTATACTCCTCTTCCCTTGTGCCTATCTGGCTATCGGAGCTTGGTTAACTGGAACCACCTTTGTCACTTCCTGGTATACCCACGGGTTAGCCAGTTCCTACTTAGAAGGCTGTAACTTCCTCACCGTTGCAGTTAGCACCCCGGCTAATAGCATGGGACATTCCCTACTATTCCTCTGGGGCCCAGAGGCGCAATGAGACTTGGCCCGTTGGTGTAAAATTGGCGGTCTGTGGTCATTCACAGCTCTCCACGGTGCATTGGCTCTGATTGGCTTCTGCCTACGTCAGATTGAAATTGCCCGTTTAGTAGGAGTACGTCCTTACAATGCAATTGCCTTCACTGCAATGGGTGCAGTGTTTGTGAGGTATTCTTGATGTATCCACTAGGTCAATCAAGTTGGTTCTTTGCCCCCAGTTTTGGAGTGGCTGGCATATTTAGATTCATCCTATTTTTCCAAGGATTCCATAACTGGACCATAAACCCATTCCACATGATGGGTGTAGCAGGAGTATTAGGAGGAGCACTATTATGTGCGATTCATGGAGCCACAGTGGAAAATACACTGTTCCAAGATGGAGAAGCAGCTAATACATTCCGTGCATTCAATCCTACTCAAGCCGAAGAAACATATTCAATGGTGACAGCTAATCGTTTCTGGTCCCAAATCTTCGGTATCGCATTTTCCAACAAACGTTGGCTACACTTCTTTATGCTGTTTGTACCAGTCACAGGATTGTGGATGAGTGCCATAGGTGTGGTAGGTTTAGGATTGAACCTACGAGCTTATGACTTCGTATCCCAAGAGTTAAGGGCAGCAGAAGACCCAGAGTTTGAAACATTTTATACCAAAAACATTTTGCTGAATGAGGGCATCCGAGCTTGGATGGCACCTGCGCGACCTGAAATGGTCAATTGAATTGAGACACCTTTCATGTCGGCGACAGGCTCAAGTCTATGAGGGATTTCTACCCCAAACCCTCCTAGAGTAACCCGTCAAAAGACGGTACGTCACATCCGAGTAGGTAAGGAAAA